>CAZEIT010000071.1:0-8048 GCA_964512515.1 uncultured Desulfobulbus sp. | reverse complement strand
GTTGGCAATTTCACTCGGATCTGCACCCTTTTGCGTAATCAGGTACTGGTAGAGCAGTTCGGCCAGGCGGGGCAGGGCAATTTTCCAGGTACTGCGGGTTTGGCCGAAAAGCCAGCTGGAAAAGGCAAGAAAGCCATGGAAGACATCGCCGTCCGGCCAGAGCAGGGAGGCCGTATTGCGGAAGTTACCGCTGTTGTAGACCAGATCCCAGTAGCGGGCCATGCGCTTGAGTTCCTGCATCTGGGCAAAGGGACTGAGTTTGTTCTGCAAAAGTTCGTAGGGCGGGCTCGTGCTGTACACCATGCCATGCTCCTGGTCATGCCGGTTGATGGCTGTGCCGGAGAGCTTTTTCAGAATGCCGAGCTGGATTTCACCCTGGCACCAGCCCATGAGCTGGTTTAAGCCGGTGCCGAAATCCGCCGCTGATTCACCCGGCAGGCCGATGATCAGATCCAGATGCAGATGAGCGCTGGTTTGGTCGGCAAGGAACTGGAGGTTGTGCCGGATTTTCTTCATGTGCAGGTTGCGGCCAATAGCTGCAGCCACATCTGGTCGCAGGGTTTGAATACCGATTTCCAGTTGCAGGCCACCCGCCGGGAAGCGCCGCAGCCGCTCCTGCACTGCCTGGGAAAAATGATCTGGCACCACCTCGAAATGGGCGTGAAAGGGCGGCTCTTTTCCCAGAAAGAAATCCAGAATAGCCAGGGTGTTGCGCTCCGAAATGTTGAAACTGCGGTCAACAAATTTGAAGGTGCGCGCGCCCCGCTGCCACAGCTCCTCAAGCGCGGCAAGAAACAAGGCAGGATCAAAGCTGCGTACCTTTTTATCCAGGGAAGACAGGCAGAACTCGCAGCCAAAAGGACAGCCGCGTGAGGCCTCCACATAGATGAGGCGATGGGCAATGTCTGCATCGGTGTAGAGCTGGTAGGGCAGTTGCAACTGGCTGAGTTCCGGCGCGACTGCGGCAATGATCTGCTCGCCTGGCCGCTGCCCTTTAAGCAGCTCCTGGCAGAGCCGGGCAAAGCTCAGCTCGCCTTCGCCCTGGATGATGTAATCCGCCTGGGAAAAATCCACTCGCAGGGGCAAATGGCTGACCTCTGGCCCGCCCAGCACCACGAGCACATTCGGTGCTACCTGCTTGAGCACAGAGAGTAGTCGCTGGGTTTGCAGGGCGTTCCAGATATAGACCCCAAGGCCAACTATGCGCGGTTTGCGCGCAAGGATGGCCTCAGCCATGTCTGCGGGCTGGTCATCCAGGCAGAATTCGAGCAGCCTCGCCTCTGGCTGCAATTCGCCCAGGTTGGCGCAGAGCCAGCGCAGGCCAAGGCTTGCGTGGATGTAGCGGGCATTGATGGTGGCAAGCAGGATGGCGGCCATGTTGTCTGTCGGCCTGCTTTGTGTTGATACGCCCTGTTCAGGCATGGTCTGCGATTCGCTCCCTGAGTACCTTGTGCAGGATGCCGCCATGGCGGTAGTAGTCAATTTCCATGGTGTTATCCAGCCGGAGGATGAGAGGTTGTATTCTTGGGGCCTTGCCTGGGCCACCAATATGCAACCACACCTTCTGTTGCGGCGCAAGTGCATCATTAAGGCCGCGAATATCCAACACTTCGCTGCCATCCAAGCCAAGCCCCGCGGCATCGACCCCTTCGGGAAACTGCAGCGGCAGCACCCCCATGCCGATCAGGTTGGAGCGGTGGATGCGTTCATAAGAGGCGGCAATCACGGCCCGCACGCCCAAAAGCCGGGTGCCCTTGGCCGCCCAGTCGCGGGAACTGCCGGTGCCGTACTCCCGTCCGGCCAGCACTACCAGGGGCACGCTTCGGGTTTGGTAGTGCATGGCGGCAGCAAAGATGCTCATCTCTTCACCGTCTGGCATCAGGCGGGTGTAGCCGCCGCTACGCGCCACCATCTGGTTTTTAATACGAATATTGGCAAAGGTGCCGCGCAGCATTACCTCGTGGTTACCCCGTCTGGAACCATAACTGTTGAAATCTGCCGGAGCCACGCCCAGGCCCTGCAGATAGAGCCCGGCCGGACTATCCGGCGCGATGCTGCCCGCAGGCGAGATGTGATCAGTAGTAATAGAATCGCCAAAGATCGCCAGAATGCGGGCCTCGTTGATATCTGTCACCGGCGCGGGCGCCGGCTGCATGCCACTGAAGAAGGGCGGCTCGCGGATATAGGTGGAATCTGGCTGCCAGTCAAAGAGTTTGCCGCTGCCGCTAGCCAGTTCCTGCCAGACGCTGTCGCCCAGAAAGAGTTTGCTGTAGCTGTCCTGAAAGAGCTGCGGGTTCAGTGTGCTGTCCATCAAGGCGGCAATTTCTTCTTCCTGCGGCCAGATGTCACGGAGGTATACGTCGGCTCCGCTGCTGTCCTTGCCCAGGGGCTCGGTGTCAAAGTTGATCAGTACGGTGCCGGCCAAGGCGCAGGCCACCACCATGGGAGGCGAGCAGAGATAGTTCGCCTGCACCAGAGGATGGATGCGGGCCTCAAAGTTGCGGTTACCGCTCAAGACAGCGGCTACTGCCAGCTTCTCGCTACGGATCTGTTCGGCAATGGCAGCATCCAACGGGCCACTGTTGCCGATGCAGGTGGTGCAGCCATAACCAATGACATGAAATCCCAGTGCTCCCAAGGCCGGCATGAGCCCGCTTGCCTGCAGATACTGGCTCACCACCCGTGAGCCGGGGGCCAGGCTGGTTTTTACCCAGGCCTTGGGTTTGAGGCCAAGGGCCTGGGCCTTGCGCGCTAAAAGCCCGGCTGCCAGCATCACACTGGGGTTAGAGGTATTGGTACAACTGGTGATGGCCGCAATGACTACGGCTCCGCTTCCGGGCAGCGGCCCGTTGCTGCCGGTTGCCACGGCGATCGCAGGAAAATTTGCGCGGAAATTGTCGGCCAGCTGAGCGCGATCCAGGCAATCTTGCGGTCGTTTCGGCCCGGCAAAGGCAGGGCGGACTGTGGCAAGGTTAAAGGGATAGACTCGGCTGTAGTGCGGCTCTGGCGCATCTTTGCTGTAGAAGAGCTGTTGCGTCTGGCAGTAGTATTCAATCAGGGCAACATGTTCCTGGCTGCGACCGCTGAGCCTGAGGTAGCGGATGGTTTCACTGTCTGTGGGGAAAAATCCCATGGTGGCGCCGTATTCCGGGGCCATGTTGGCGATGGTGGCGCGGTCGGGCAGGCTGAGCCCCTCCATGCCTGGCCCAAAAAATTCGACAAAAGCGCCGACCACGCCCTGGTTGCGTAAAAAATGGGTGAGGTGGAGCACCAGATCCGTGGCGGTAGCACCCTTTGGCAAAGTGCCATGCAGGCGCAATCCCACCACCTGTGGAATCTGCTGGGAGTAGGGTTGGCCCAGCAGCACTGCCTCGGCCTCGATGCCGCCCACCCCCCAGCCCAAAACCCCCAGGCCGTTGATCATGGTGGTGTGCGAGTCAGTACCGAGAACCGTGTCTGGGTAGGCAAGGAGTTCACCCTGCTCGTCGCAAACGGCCACCGCGCTGGCCAGGTATTCCAGATTCACTTGGTGGACAATGCCCGCGCCCGGCGGCACCACCCGGAAATTGGTAAAGGCCTGCTGCCCCCAGCGCAGCATGAGGTAGCGTTCGCGGTTGCGCTCCATTTCCTTTGCAATATTGCAGTCCTGCGCATCCGGGCTGCCGGCGCGATCCACCTGAATGGAATGGTCAATCACCAGATCCACAGGAATGGACGGATTCATGGCCGCCGGGTCACCACCATGCCGGGCCAGGGCTGCGCGTAGGGCAGCAAGATCCACCAGGGCAGGTACGCCGGTGAAATCCTGCAGCAGCACCCGGGCAGGCATGAAGGGAATGGCAACCTGGTGTACGTCTCCTGGCTGCCAGCTGATGAGATTGTACACATCTTCTGTACTGGCCATGCCGCTGGCACGATGACGCAGCACGTTTTCAAGCAGAATGCGGATAGAGTAAGGCAGACGGCTGATGCTGCCATAACCAGCCTTTTCCAGGCTGTGCAGGGAGAAGATGGTATAGGCGGTACCCTGACAATCCAGGTGGGTGCGGCTGTCGAGCTGATTCAAAGAACTATGGGGCATGGCGGTCTCCTGGTAATTGAACAGGTGAGTAACAGGCTGAAAATATGTATTAAAGTAAAATATTGTAGCCGGAATCAGGATAAAGGCGTAGCTCTTTCTGGCCTGCCCTGCATGGCGGCTTGCTGTTTTGGCAAGGCCGTTCTATAATGCCAAATTTTCGTCATATTGTTTGCCGTGGACAGGAGCAATGAGCAAAACATACCAAAGTATCAACGAAAAGATTGCAGCGGGTAAGGCTGTGGTGCTGACCGCCGAGGAAGTGATCGCCTATGTCGATCGCAAGGGTCTTGAGGCAGCGGCCAAGGAGGTGGATGTGGTCACCACCGCCACCTTTGGCCCCATGTGCTCCTCAGGCTGTTTTCTCAATTTTGGCCACAGCAAGCCAAAGATGCGCATCACCGAGGCCTGGATCAACGATGTGCAGGCCTACTGCGGCATTGCGGCGGTGGATGTGTATCTGGGCGCTACCCAATTACGCCATAACGACCCGGCCAATATGTATCATCCCGGCGAGTTCCGCTATGGCGGCGGCCATGTCATCGAAGACCTGGTGGCCGGAAAAAAGGTGCAGCTTTTCGCCCTTTCCTACGGTACCGATGATTATCCCCGTCGGGAAATCCGCACCATGGTTGACATCAACGACCTCAACCAGGCTATCATGGTCAATCCGCGTAACTGCTACCAGAACTACAATGTGGCGGTCAACCTGTCGGATAAGCGTATCTATACCTATATGGGTATCCTCAAGGCCCGCATGCGCAGTATGACCTACTGCTCGGCCGGACAGTTGTCGCCGCTGCTGAACGATCCCCTCTACCAAACCATCGGCGTGGGCACCACGGTGTGGCTGGCCGGAGCCCGAGGGGTGGTTTACAGCCAGGGTACCCAGCACGCCTCCCTGGTGGAACGAAGTGATAACGGCGTGCCGGTGGAAGGAGCAGGTACCCTGGCCTTAAGCGCCAACATGAAGGAGATGCAGCCGGAGTTCGTACGCGGGGCAAGCTTCCGGGGCTACGGGGTATCGCTTGCGCTCGGGGTGGGTATCCCCATTCCTATCCTCAATGAGGAAATCCTGCGGCGCACCACGGTACGGGATGCGGATATCTTTGCCACCGTGGTCGATTACAGTGAGGATTACCCGCAAAAGACCGGCAATACCCTGGGCCGCTTCACCTACGAGCAGTTGCGTAGTGGTGAGGTGGACTTGTTGGGAAAAAAGGTGCCGGTCACGTCCATGTCCTCTTACAACAAGGCACTGCGGATCTGCGAATTGCTCAAGGCGGAAATTCAGTCGGGCCGCTTTCTTTTGTCTGAACCAAGCCAGTCCTTGCCTGCGGCACAGGACATGCAGGGCTTGCAGAGCGTGGGGCCGCTGCGATGACGATCACCAAGAAACTTTATCTCTACTTTCCCAAAAGCGAGACTGAAAAGCCCATTGTTTACAAACTGGTCAAGGATTTTGATCTGATTATCAATATCTTCCGCGCTAAGGTCACGCCGGAGGAAGAGGGTTATCTCTCGCTTGACGTCACCGGCGAAGCGGCCGATATCGACCGCGCCCTTGCCTATCTGGCCACCCTGGAAGTGAATATCTATGCCGGCAACAAGGGCCTGCACTGGGATGGAGACCGTTGCACCCACTGCGGTGCCTGCGTGGTGCACTGCCCCACTGGCGCACTTGCCTTTGCCGATGCTGCCAGTCGCCGCCTCGCCTTTGTGGAAGATTTATGCGTGGAGTGCCATGCCTGCATTCCGGCCTGCCCATTTGGAACCTGCAGCTCCTCCTTTTAAGGGTCAGCCCCAGGCTGCATGAGCCAAATCTCGCGCCAGTACCGTTCTTTTTCCTGGAAAGAGACCACCCTGCGGGTGGCCTGCGCCGAGTTTGAACTGGTGACGGCAGCGGTGCTTGCCAGGCGCCGCGAACTGGAGCGCTACATCGCCCGCCAGCCCGAGTTTCAACATAGTCTGAGTCCGGTTAGCCTTTTGGATAATGCGCCGGAGGTAGCCCGCCGCATGGCTGCCGCGGCATGGCTCACTGGTCTTGGGCCTATGGCTGCGGTAGCGGGCGCCTTGGCACAATTCGGCGTGGAAGCAGCTCTGGCTGCTGGGTGCCAGGAAGCTATTGTGGAAAACGGCGGGGATATTTTTCTGGCCTCAGAGAGTGAAGTAGTGATCGGGCTCTATGCCGGAAACAACCCCCTTGCCGCCAGCCTGGCCTTTCGCATAAGTCCTGCGCAGATGCCGCTTGCGCTCTGTTCCTCTTCCAGTGTCATGGGGCATTCCCTGAGTTTTGGCCGCTGCGATCTGGCCACAGTGGCAGCGAAGGATGCAGCCCTGGCCGATGCCGCGGTCACCCTGGTGTGTAACCGTATCAAGCAGGAGAAAGATTTAGAGCCGGTGCTGGAAGAAGTGGGCAAAATCGCCGGGGTGGACGGTATTCTGGCGGTAAAAAATAACAGGGTTGCCCTCTGGGGCCTGTTGCCCGAGCTGGTGCGCAATCAGGATAGCGGCAGTCTGCGAAAAATTACGCGTCACCATGAGGCGAAAGGCATGGATGTCTCGCCTTTTGCTCTTTCTACCCCGGCGCGCAACAAGCCCAAACGATAGACATAAAAACCCCAGTAAGATGGGCTGATAGACCATATTTGCTGGGGTTGTTGAGTGGTTTCGGCCTGCTTTACCGCATTGGGTCGGGTCTGTCTGGCTCATTTCATTTCCATATACAAAGCCCTATCTGTCGGCTTTGATGTGGAAATGAAATTACTCGTCTTTTTTGTGGCAGACACTGCACTTGGCAAGCTTGGGTTCGGTCTGCTGGTGGCAGCTGCGACAGTTGGCATGGGCCGCCTTCTGGAAGGTATTGTACTCCTTGTTCATTCCCTCTGCCTTGGTGTTGTGGCAGGATTCACATTTGGCAATTTGCTGCCCTGGCACATACGGTGTTTGCTTGCCGTCTGCTCCTTGGCCATGGTGGCATTCAGCGCAATCCAAGCGTGCCTGATGCTCCCGGTGGGGGAAAGTTGCTGCTCTGGGCTTTTTGTCAGGGTCTATGGTTGAGCGCAAGACCATGGTTTCCGGACCGGTGTTGGTTTCAGCGGCAGTGGTCGCAAGAGCGCCGCTTGCAAGCAGGATGCAGGCGAGAAATACGGCAAGGCGGACGGTGTGTGGCTGCATGGGGGCTCCTTTCGTAAGGGGTATGTTGATGCCTCAGTTTCTGCGTTAAGTACTATGCCACAGGAAAAGTCCAGGCGCCAGAGCGGAAAACCTTATTCCTGGATTGACAGAAAAGGCTGTATCCAGGCGCTGTGTTGCCGCATAGACGCCGCTTTAAATAATGCTTTACAGATTTGTTCCGTTTTGCTATTTTTTCTTGTTTTGCGCATTGTAATTTTATTGACACTATATCCTGGCAGCAGCGGCAGGCCCACCCTGGGCAGTACCGTCAAAGGTTCAGAGCACTGTCTCAGAGCTAGGGGCAGGTTTGGCCGCAGTTTTTTGTATTTCCAAATAAACAAAATAACTCATAACAGAGAGGGCTGGCAAAAGCAGCTGGCAGCATGAAAAAAGATCTGTCAAAGGTACGAAATATCGGCATCAGCGCCCATATCGATTCGGGCAAAACAACGCTGACGGAACGCATCCTGTTCTTTACCCAACGCATCCACGCCATTCACGAAGTGCGCGGCAAGGACGGCGTTGGCGCCACCATGGACTCCATGGATCTGGAGCGGGAGCGCGGCATTACCATTCAGTCTGCTGCTACGCACTGCAGCTGGAAGGATTATGCCATTAACATTATCGACACTCCGGGCCACGTGGATTTCACCATTGAAGTGGAACGCGCCCTGCGGGTGCTGGATGGTGCGGTGCTCATCCTCTGTTCCGTGGGCGGGGTGCAATCACAGTCCATTACGGTCAATCGGCAGATGACCCGTTATAAGGTTCCGCGCATCGCTTTTATCAACAA
>CAZEIT010000070.1:0-8119 GCA_964512515.1 uncultured Desulfobulbus sp. | reverse complement strand
GTGCTCAATCCCTTGGGTGTTCCTTCGCGTATGAACGTGGGTCAGGTACTGGAGTGTCATTTGGGCTTTGCCGCCAAAAGACTTGGGGAACAGTTGGAGAAGATGGCCAAGGCCAATGAAATCGGTCAGGCCCGCGCTATGTTGCAATCCTTGTATAGCGAGGATGAATATGAGCGCCTAACCGAAGGGCTTGATGACGACGCCCTGCTTGATCTGCTGCGCAAATATGGACATGGAATCCATGTGGCCTCACCGGTTTTTGATGGCGCTTCGGAGGCTGAAATTCGTAAACTTCTGGTTGAGGCCGGGATGGATGAAATCGGCCAATCAGTCTTGTATGACGGCCTGAATGGAGAACCTTTTGCCAATAAGGTGACTGTGGGCACCATGTATATGCTCAAATTGCACCACTTGGTGGCCAACAAGATTCATGCCCGTTCGACCGGACCTTACTCCCTGGTGACGCAGCAACCACTTGGCGGCAAGGCGCAGTTTGGCGGGCAGCGGCTCGGTGAGATGGAGGTGTGGGCCATGGAAGCATACGGCGCGGCCTATACGCTCAAAGAGTTCCTCACGGTTAAGTCCGATGATGTCGAGGGGCGCACCACCATGTATGAAAAAATTATCAATGGCAGCAACTTTCTTGAAACCGGTCTGCCCGAATCCTTCCATGTCTTGGTGAAGGAACTCAAGGGCCTGTGCCTGGATATTGAGCTGCTGGAATAGACATTTACCAGGTCGGATCAGCGTTCAGCCATTGGTGTGCAACAGGATATAGGTGACAAACGTGGAAGAGCTTTTCAGTTTTTTTGCCAAGCCCAAAGAGCCGGTCAGTTTCAATAAGGTCAAGATTTCCCTTGCCTCGCCGGAAAAGATTATGGAGTGGTCGCACGGGGAGGTCAAAAAACCCGAGACCATCAACTACCGTACCTTCAAACCGGAACGCGATGGGCTCTTCTGTGCCAAGATTTTCGGGCCAGTGAAAGATTACGAGTGCAACTGCGGCAAGTACAAGCGCATGAAGCACCGTGGCGTGGTATGTGAGAAGTGTGGGGTTGAGGTTATTCAGTCCAAGGTGCGACGTGAGCGGCTGGGCCATATTTCCCTGGCTGCACCGGTCGCCCATATCTGGTTTTTGAAGAGTCTGCCTTCAAAGATTGGCTCTATTCTCGACATGACTCTGAAGGAGTTGGAGCGCATCCTCTACTTTGAATCCTACGCCGTGGTAGCCTCAGGGGAGGAAACACTGCCGGTGGGTTCTATTCTGAGCGAGGATCAGTATCGCAAGGCCCTGGAGGATTTTCCCGGTAAATTCCGCGTCGGCATTGGTGCGGAGGCCATTCGGGAGATGCTCGCCTCTCTTGATTTACCTGCCCTTTCCGAGGTGCTCCGCCAGGAGATGCGAGAAACCGGTTCTGTCACCAAGCGCACCAAGCTGGGTAAACGGCTTAACGTGGTCGAGGCCTTCCGTGATTCGGGCAACCGGCCGGAGTGGATGATTCTTGAGGTAATTCCGGTATTGCCGCCTGATCTACGGCCGCTGGTACCCCTGGAGGGCGGCCGATTTGCCACCTCTGACCTGAACGACCTCTATCGCCGGGTCATCAACCGCAATAACCGGTTGAAGCGGCTACTGGAACTGGATGCGCCGGACATCATTATTCGCAACGAGAAGCGCATGCTGCAGGAAGCAGTAGATGTGCTCTTTGACAATGGTCGCCGCGGCCGCACCATCACGGGACCGAGCAAGAGGCCGCTGAAATCGCTTTCAGACATGCTCAAGGGCAAACAGGGCCGTTTTCGCCAGAACCTCCTGGGCAAGCGGGTGGACTATTCCGGCCGCTCGGTTATCGTGGTAGGCCCGCATCTGCGTTTGCACCAGTGCGGGCTGCCCAAAAAAATGGCGCTGGAGTTGTTCAAGCCTTTTATATACAGCCGCCTGGAGCAGCGGGGCCATGTGAGCACCATTAAAAGTGCCCGCAAGATGGTGGAAAAAGGCGCAAAGGAAGTGTGGGATGCTCTTGACGATATCGTGCAAGAATATCCGGTTATTTTAAACCGCGCTCCAACCCTGCACCGGTTGGGTATGCAGGCATTTGAGGTGCTCTTGATCGAAGGCAAGGCAATCCAGCTCCACCCATTGGTCTGCGCCGCCTTTAACGCAGACTTTGACGGCGACCAGATGGCGGTGCATGTGCCGCTTTCGGTTGAAGCGCAGGTCGAGGCCCGGGTTTTGATGATGTCCACTAACAACATCCTTTCCCCAGCTAACGGCGGCCCCGTCATCATTCCCAGCCAGGATATCGTGCTGGGCCTCTACTACATGACCCGCGAGCGCTTGGGTGTCGCTGGAGAAGGATCGATATTCGGTTCCCCGACCGAGGCGCGCATCGCCTATGACCAGGGCGTGGTGCATATGCAGGCACGGGTGCGGGTGCGTATCAGTGGAGCCATGGTGGATACCACTATCGGCCGCCTGCTTGTGGGCGAACTGCTGCCCGAGTCTGTCCCTTATGCGTTGGTGAACAAGGAACTCTCCAAAAAAGAGCTGGCCTTTCTGATTGACTACACCTACCGTCATGCCGGCACCAAGGAGACCGTTATCCTGGCAGACCGGCTTAAGGATCTGGGCTATGAGAACGCCACCCGTGCTGGTATTTCCATTGCCATCAACGACATGAAAATCCCGGTGGGTAAGGAGGATTTTGTCGAGGATTCGGAGCGGGAGGCGGCAGAGGTAGAACAGCAGTATGCTGGCGGGCAGATTACGGGTGGCGAGAAGTACAACAAGCTGGTTGATATCTGGACCAAGGCCACAGACAAAATCACCAAAGAGATGATGAATGAGATGTCGGTGGATTTCATCACCGACAAGCAGGGGAAACTGCAGGAGATTAAGAGCTTCAACTCCGTCTATATCATGGCGGATTCTGGCGCGCGTGGCTCCAAAGATCAGATTCGTCAGTTGGCGGGTATGCGTGGACTTATGGCCAAGCCCAGCGGCGAGATTATTGAAACGCCCATCAAGGCGAACTTCCGCGAAGGCTTGAGCGTGCTTGAGTACTTCATCTCCACTCATGGCGCCCGCAAAGGCTTGGCAGATACAGCCCTGAAAACCGCCAACTCCGGTTACCTGACCAGGCGTCTGGTGGATGTGGCTCAGGACTCCACCATTGTCATGCAGGACTGCGGCACCATGCAGGGTACCCTGGCTGAGCCGCTCATTGAAGGCGGTGAGGTTATTTCTCGCATTGGCGAGCGTATCCTGGGCCGGGTGGCTCTTGAAGATGTGGTTGATCCGCACTCGAGCGAAGTGCTGGTGGCTGCGGATGAGGAAATTACCGAGGAAAAGGTGGAGGCCATCGAAGCTGCCGGTATCGACCGGGTGATGATCCGTTCGGTTCTGACCTGCGAGGCCAAGCGCGGCATCTGCGCCATGTGCTATGGTCGTGACCTTGGTCGTGGGCATATGGTCAATATCGGTGAGGCGGTGGGCATTATTGCCGCCCAGTCAATTGGTGAGCCTGGTACCCAGCTGACCATGCGTACCTTCCATATCGGTGGCGCGGCCCGAGGTTCAATCGAACAGGCGGAAATTCGTACCCAACGCGGCGGTGAAGTTTGCTACAAAAACCTGCATGCCGTGCAAAGTATCCACGGACACGACATTGTCATGAGCCGGAGCGCTGAAATCTTTATCCGTGACAGTCAGGGGGCTGACCGCGAGCGTTTCCCGGTACCCTACGGCGCCACCGTTGTGGAAACAGAGGGCAAAGTGGTGGATCCTGGCGTGGTGATTGCACACTGGGACGCCTTCTCCTCGCCGATTGTGGCGGAAGTGGGAGGCGCCATCAAGTTTGGTGATGTGATTGAAGGCGAGACCATGTCGGAGCGCATTGATCAGGTGACCGGCAAGACCAGCAAGGTTATTACCTCGGTGGGATCCTCCAAGCAGGTCAACCCACGTATCAGTATTAAGGATAAACGCGGTAAAACCATGAAACTGCCGGATGGGCAATTGGTTGCGCGCTATTCGCTGCCGGTGGGCTCCATTATCACCGTTGCCGAAGGCGAGGACATTAGTGCCGGTCATGTGATTGCCAAGATTCCTCGTGAAACTACCAAGGCCAAGGATATTACCGGTGGTCTGCCGCGGGTAGCGGAACTGTTTGAGGTGCGCAAGCCCAAGGAGCAGGCCATTATCAGCGAAATCAATGGCCGGGTCACTTTTGGCAAGGATCTTAAGGGTAAACGCCGGGTTATTGTGGTGCCAGAAGTGGGCGAGCCCAAGGAATACCTCATTCCTAAGTCAAAACATATCACCGTGCATGAAAATGACCACGTTGAAGCTGGTGATCCCCTCATGGAAGGCATCCGTCTGCCCAACGACATTCTTAGAGTCAAGGGTAGAGAGGAACTGGCTCGCTTTCTTGTGAACGAGATTCAGGAGGTTTACCGTCTGCAGGGTGTTAAAATTAACGACAAGCACATTGAAACCATTGTGCGCCAGATGCTGAAGCGAGTACGTATCACCCATGTAGGTGATTCCCAGTTCATGCTGGATCAACAGGTGGAACAGTGGAAATTCCGCGATGAAAACGAGCGCTTGCTCCAGGAAGGGCTGCAGCCTGCTGCTGCAGAGCCACTGCTGCTAGGGGTGACCAAGGCATCCCTGTCCACGGATTCCTTTATTGCGGCAGCTTCCTTCCAGGAAACCACCAAGGTGCTGACCAATGCCGCCATGGCCGGGCGGGTGGATGATCTGTCGGGCCTCAAGGAAAATGTCATCATGGGCCGGCTTATTTCCGCTGGCACAGGATTGCGCAGCTATCGCGTAAAGCGGAGTGAATCATAAATTGTACTTGCATTGTTTGTGGCTTTGCTTTATATACTTACGTTTACGCTTTTGACGTCGATTATACATTTGAGAGCGGATGTAGCTCTTGGGTTATAAAGGAGTTGTTGCATGCCAACGATAAATCAGCTTGTCCGTAGCCGAAGAAAAAAGATCAGCAAGCACTCAGCCACGCCGGCGCTTCAGAACTGTCCCCAAAAACGTGGGGTCTGTGTGCGTGTTTATACCACCACGCCCAAGAAGCCTAACTCGGCGCTGCGTAAGGTTGCCCGTGTGCGTTTGACCAACGGTATTGAGGTGACTTCCTATATACCGGGTATCGGGCATAACCTGCAGGAGCACTCGGTGGTGCTGATTCGTGGTGGTCGTGTTAGGGACTTGCCTGGCGTGCGTTATCATATCATTCGTGGCACCCTGGATACCTTGGGCGTCAATAATCGTCATCAGGGTCGCTCCAAGTATGGGGCGAAGCGGCCGAAATAATTCTTTCTGCGCAAGGGACAGGATATGCCAAGGAAAAAGATACTGGACAGAAGATCGGTTGCGCCCGATCCGCGTTTCAACTCCGTGCTGGTGGCCAAGTTTACCAATGGCCTTATGGTCGAGGGCAAGAAGACAGTTGCGCGCAGGTTGTTTTATGATGCCATGGAGATTATTCAAGGCAAGGTGAGTGATCAGGATCCGCTCACAGTTTTTGAAGAGGCCATGGAGAATGTGCGGCCCAGGGTTGAGGTAAAGAGCCGTCGCGTTGGTGGCGCTACCTATCAGGTGCCGGTGGAGGTGCGTCCGGAGCGACGCAACGCCTTGGCGATTCGTTGGATCATCAATTTCTCCAAAAGTCGTTCAGGGCAGACTATGTCTGATAGGTTGGCGGCCGAGTTGCTGGACGCCTTTAATAATCGGGGTGCTTCGGTCAAGAAGAAGGATGACACTCATAAGATGGCAGAGGCCAACAAGGCTTTTGCTCATTATCGCTGGTGATTGTCTTGGAAGTGCGTCTCTGTGGTTGACAGCCGGTATTGGCTTGTGTATAGAGAGCGGCATTTTTTCGGAACAGGTTGGCCAGGTATGAATAGGAAAGCAGGCAAGGAACGTGGCATCGATAGAACCGTTAGCGAAAATTCGCAATATCGGCATAATGGCGCATATCGATGCGGGCAAAACCACCACGACGGAACGCATACTTTTTTATACTGGCCGGTCGCATAAATTAGGGGAAGTTCATGACGGTACCGCGGTCATGGACTGGATGGAGCAGGAGCAGGAGCGGGGGATAACCATATCGTCGGCGGCAACGACCTGTTTTTGGGCGGATCATCAGATCAATATCATTGACACGCCCGGACATGTCGACTTCACCGTTGAAGTCGAGCGAAGTTTGCGCGTGCTCGACGGTGCTGTAGCGATATTCTGTGCTGTTGGCGGGGTTGAGCCGCAATCGGAGACGGTGTGGCGGCAAGCTGATAGATATCATATTCCCAGGATTGCTTTTATAAACAAGATGGACCGGGTAGGCGCTTCCTTTACTGGGTGCCTGACTGAGATGGAAGACCGGCTGGGAGCGTCGCCGGTGGCGGTAACACTGCCCGCTGGAAGTGAAGACGCCTTTATTGGGGTAATAGACCTTGTCAAACAGCGTCTGCTGCGTTTCAAGGAAGACAGTCTGGGCCAGGAAGTTCTGGAAGAACCTGTGCCCGATGCCTATTTGGAAGAATCATCGGCCGCCAGAATGCAGCTTCTCGAGAAGTTGGCCGACTTCGATGAGAAGCTCATGGATAAGTATCTCAATGATCAGGAGATCACGCCTGACGAGATTCATGCAGCCTTGCGCAAGGCTACTCTGGCTTTAAAGCTTGTGCCGGTTTTTTGTGGTTCGGCCTTTAAGAATAAAGGTATTCAACCGCTTTTGGATGCTGTTGTCCGTTATCTGCCCTCACCGTTGGACATCCCTCCGGTAGAAGGCGAAGATAAGGAAGGGCAGAAGATTCAGCGTCGGGCGGACTGCAAAGAGCCGCTTGCTGCCTTGGTGTTTAAGCTGCAAAGTGACCCGTTTGTAGGTAGTTTGGCCTTTGTCCGCGTATATTCCGGAGTTTTGGCCTTGGGTCAGAAGCTCTATAATCCGCGCCAGAAAAAAGCGGAAAAGCTTTCCAAACTACTGAAGCTGCATGCCAATAAGCGAGAAGAGGTGCAGCAGGTTACAGCAGGGGACATCGGTGCCTTGGTTGGTTTGAAATTCACCCGGACCGGGGACACCCTATGTTCCAGTGGCGACAGCATTGTTCTGGAGAGTATCACCTTTCCTGAGCCGGTGATTGGGATCGCCATTGAACCAAAGACCAAGGCTGATGAAGGGCGGTTGAAGGAAAGTTTGGACCGGATTGTCAGAGAAGACCCGAGTTTTCGGGTTGCTGTGAGCGAGGATACCGGCCAAACTATTATCTCAGGAATGGGTGAACTCCATCTTGAGGTCATAGTTGATCGGCTGATTCGGGAATTCAAAGTGGCGGCGAATGTTGGTAAGCCGCAGGTCTCCTACCGAGAGGCGCTCAAGCACTCAGCACGGGCCGAAGCGCATTTTGAGACCCAAGGAACCGGCAAGGAACAATACGGCCACGTGGAGATTGAACTGCTTCCTGCCGAAAGCGGAATGGGCAACAGCTTTGAAAGTTGCGTGCGCGAGGAAGAGATTCCTCAGGAATTTATAGAGGCTGTCAAAAAGGGCGTATTGGATAGTCTGGATTCAGGGCCCTTGGTTGGATATCCCTTGCTAAACGTTCGGGCGCGCTTGATTGGCGGCTCCTATGACGAGGATAAGTCAACGGAAATGGCCTTCGGTGTGGCAGCGACCATGGCCTGCCGGAAGGCTGCGGCAGAAGCTGGCCCGGTTTTGCTTGAGCCGCTGATGAATTTGGAGATCATCACTCCCGATGAATACCTCGGGGATGTTATCAACGATCTGAATAAGAAAGGCGCTCAGATTAATAAGGTAGAGACAGAAAAGGCGGTGCAAGTAGTATCCGCCAAAGCTCCTCTGGCTGAGAGGTTTGGGTACTCAACGGATCTGAGATCCAGTACCCAGGGTAGAGCGACGTTTACCATGCAATTCAGCGAATTTGCCGAAGTCCCCGCACGGCGCGCTGATGTGATCATTCATAAGATTCGGGGTTTTTAATAGCAGTAGAAACGGATTTCCTGGAAGAGGTATAGTGATGGCGAAGGAAAAGTTTGAGCGGAAGAAGCCGCATGTCAATGTGGGGACGATAG
>CAZEIT010000069.1:0-8199 GCA_964512515.1 uncultured Desulfobulbus sp. | reverse complement strand
AAGCCACCTTGTCATAGACCTGGTCAACCGAGATCTTCTGCACCATGAGTTTTTTATAGATGGAATACAGATGCTTAGGCCGCCCGATAATGCGCACCGGCTCCACCTTGTTTGCCCTCAGCTTGGTGTAGAGGACACCGATAACCTCGTCCACATAGGCCTGCCGCTCATGCAGGCTGCTGTCCATCTGGCTGGCAAGTTTTTCATACTCTTCAGGGAAAAGATGGGAGAAAGACAGGTCTTCAAGCTCACGTTTCAGCCATTCAATACCCACACGCGCAGCCAGAGGCGCGTATAAATCCATGGTTTCCCTAGCCTTGTAGCGGCGTTCTTCCTCGGCTGCCGAATCAAGACTGGCCATATCCTGCAGGCGATCCGCCAGTTTCACCAGGAGCACGCGAATGTCCGCACCCATGGCCAGGATATACTTACGGATGTTTTCAACCTGGTGCGCCAGCCGGGAGCTGTAACGCACATTGGTGATACGGGTGGTGCCATCAACTATGTTGGCGATATCATCGCCAAAAAGCTCCTGCAATTCCTCCTGGGTGGCCACCCCTTCGTTGAGCACCCCGTGCAAGAGCCCTGCGACAATGGTGCTCACGTCCATTTTCATGGATACCAGCATTGCTGCTACGGAAACAGCGTGATCAAGAAAGGTACCGCCGTAGTTGTAGGCCTTATCGGCATGGCGCTCCAGGGCAAATTGAACAGCCCGGTCGAAAAGCGCCAGATCGTTCTGCGGCAGATGGCCCGCCGCCAGGACGCGGAGATGTTGCAGGGTGATAACGCTCTCAGGCACGGCAATGGTCTCCCGGTTAGCGTGACGCGTCCTTATTCCAATTCCATAGCAAGGCGCTCTCTGTGCCGGCGTCGGGAGATGCTCGCAAGACGTACTTTAATGCACGCCAGCGTCGTATTTCCCTTGCCCCTTGATTCATATCTTTGATCTGGAATTGCGATACAGGGCAAAGGCACTTTGGATACGGGCCTGTACCGCGGCCAGGGTTTCCTCTGCCGCCAGCAGCACAGTCTCGCCGCTGCGGCGCTCGCGCAGTTCAATTCTGCCTTCCTTCTGGAAGGTTTTACCCACGGTGATGCGAAAGGGGATGCCCAGGAGATCGGCATCATTGAACTTGGAACCGGGCCGCTCGTCGCGGTCATCGTAGAGCACCTCAACACCTGCCGCCAGAAGTTCCTGATAGAGCTTGTCGACAGCATCGGTGAGTGCTTCATCGTTGGGACCGAGATTAAGCAGGATGACCTGGAAGGGCGCCAGCGGCACAGGAAAGATGATGCCGTTGGCATCATGATTCTGCTCAATGGCCGCAGCCACGATACGGCTGACACCAATTCCATAACAGCCCATGATGAAGGGCTGCTGCTGTCCTTCGCTATCCTGGAAGGTGGCCTCCATGACCTCGGAGTACTTGGTGCCCAGTTTGAAAATATGGCCGACCTCAATACCCTCCTTGAAGTAGAGGGAGCCGCCGCAGAGCGGGCAGATGTCGTCTTCTGCAATTTCACGCAGATCGCCCACGATCTGTACACTGAAGTCGCGGGTCGGATTGACGCCCTGATAGTGAAAACCCTTTTCGTTGGCCCCAGCCACTGCATTGACCATGGCCATGACCTCGCTATCCGCCACTACCCTGAGCGGCAGATCCACCGGACCAATATAGCCAACCGGCAGCCGCAGGGCCGCCCAGACCTGGTCTTCGGTCAGGCTTTCCACCTCGCTTACCCCGAGCAGATTCTTGAGTTTAACGGTCTGCACCTCGCGGTCGCCCCGCACCAGCGCGGCTACGAATTCCTCATCCGCCATGTAGACCATGGTCTTGATGATCTGCTCAGGAGGCACTTCTAAAAACTCGGCCACGCTCTCCACCCGCTTCTGACCGGGAGTTTCCACCTTGCGCAAGTCCTCCAGCGCCGCAGAAGCGTCTGGGCTGGCAGCAGAAGTTTTCACCACTGCCTTTTCCACGTTGGAGGCATAACTGCAGGTATTACAGAGCACAAGCGTATCTTCACCGGTTTCGGCGAGCACCATGAATTCGTGCGAGTAGGAGCCACCGATGCTGCCGCTGTCTGCCTCAACCATACGAAAATCCAGACCGCAACGGCTGAAGACGCGATTGTAGGCAATGCGCATACGCTCGTAGCTTGCAGCCGCGCCTTCGTCATCGGCATCAAAGGAGTAGGCATCCTTCATCACAAATTCACGCCCGCGCATCAAGCCGAATCGCGGCCGGATCTCGTCGCGGTACTTGGTTTGAATCTGGTAGAGATTCACCGGCAGTTGCCGGTAGGACTGCAGTTCCCGCCGGGCAATATCTGTCACCACCTCTTCGTGGGTGGGGCCCAGGCAGCAATCGCGGTCGTTGCGGTCGCGGAAGCGAAGCAGTTCAGGCCCGTACTGCTGCCAACGGCCGGATTCCATCCACAGATCGCCGGGCTGCACCATGGGCATGAGTATTTCCAGTGCCCCGGCCCGGTTCATTTCTTCGCGCACAATAGCAGTCACCTTCTGCAGGGTCATCAGGCCCAAGGGCAGAAAGGTGTAGACACCGGCGCTGAGTTTGCGGATAAAACCGCCGCGCAAGAGCAATTGGTGGCTGATCACCTCGGCCTCGGCTGGGGTTTCCCTGGTAGTGGGCAACAGTATCTGTGAATAACGCATTTGCTTCTCCTGCGTAAGTCTTATGGCTGACCGCTCTTCTTATGGTGTTCCGCTTCCATGCGCTCCAGTTCCTGGAGAAAGGCGGGCAGCAGTTCCGCCTCGTTCACCTTTTTGAAGAGTTCACCTTTTTTAAAAATAATACCAACGCCATTGCCGCCGGCAATGCCGATATCCGCTTCTTTTGCTTCGCCCGGCCCGTTGACCACACAGCCCATGACCGCAACCTTGAGCGGGGCCTGCATGGTCTGCAACCTAGCCTCCACCTCCTCGGCAAGAGTAAAGAGGTTGATGCGGGTGCGGCCGCAGGTGGGGCAGGAAACCAGCTCTGGCCCACGTTCTCGAATCCTGAGGGAGCGCAGCAGTTCAAAGCCTACCCGTACCTCTTCCACCGGATCGCGGGTGAGCGAAATACGGAAGGTATCGCCAATACCCTCCAGGAGTAAAACGCCCAGGGCAACACTTGACTTGACCGTACCGGCAATCAGGCCGCCCGCCTCGGTGACGCCAATATGCAGAGGATAGTCACAGCGCTCGGACAAAAGCCGGTAACTGGCGATGGTGGTGAGCACATCTGGCGATTTGATGGAAATTTTGATAGCGCTAAAACCGAGCCGCTCCAATTGGCGTACATTGTCAAGCGCACTCTCTATCAGAGAGTCTGGCCTCTCCGGGCTGGGATAGCCATAGCGGCCGAGTAGTTCTTTGCTGATGGAACCGGAATTGACGCCCACGCGAATGGGCGCCTGGTGTGCCTTGGCAGCATCCACCACCCGCATAAGCTTATCAAAGCCACCCAGATTGCCAGGATTGATGCGGATGGCCTGAGCCCCATGTTCAAGGGCGGCCACGGCCAGGCGGGCATCAAAATGAATATCGGCAATGATGGGCAGAGGGCTGCGGGCACGGATCGCGGTGAGGGCACGGGCAGCCTCCATATCTGGCACAGCCACGCGAATCAGTTCGCAGCCGGCCTGGGCAAGGCGTTCAATCTGAGCGCTGGTCGCCTCTATGTCGCTGGTCAGGGTATTGGTCATGGACTGCACCACAATGGGCGCATCACCGCCAATGGCAACAGAACCGATCTGTATCTGCCTTGTTTGCCTGCGTTTGATCATGTCTGTTCTCCCGCTCTGACTTGGACTGCCAGATTCAACTCTGCCTCTGAGGCGCGCACGTAGAGCGGATGGGGATCTGCCTGCTGTACGCCATGCTGTATCAGGTCTGCTGCACAAAAGCCAATCGTGGCGGCCCTGGGCAGGCTCATGGCTGCGGGCGCAAGGCGAACCAGCGGGTGCTGGATAAAGGCATCATCACAGGCCGCCAGTCCTGGTCCGATGCAGATAACCGGCCCGGTAAAGCGGGCAAGCAGGGATGAACTCGCACAGACCAGATAAGGGCCAAGGCGCAGGGGCATACCGCTCTCGTTCTTCTCAGCGGTGTTATAGCAAGCAGCATAGACCTGGTTTTTCCTGGCGTCAAGCAGCGCGCAGACCGGCTCTTGCAAGGGCGGCAGGGATGCCGCCAGACTATCCAGGGTGGGGACCGCGATCAACGGCTTGCCTGCAGCAAAAGCAAGGCCCCTGGCTGCCGCCATGCCTATGCGCAAACCTGTAAAGGAGCCCGGCCCCTGGCTGACTGCTACCGCATCGATATCATTCCAGCTGATCGCGCTCGCCTCCAGCATGGCCTGCACCATGCCCAACAGCTGCCGTGAATGGGAACGGCGAGGATACAGACTGTATTCAGCCAGCAACCTACCCTGGGCCCGGCCACCCATGGTCAGGGCAACGCTGCCGCAGCCGGTCGCCGTTTCAATGGCCAGGGTCAGGAGGCCATCCATCGCTGCACAAGGCGGACTATGTCATTATAGAACACAAAAATCATCAAGGTACCCAGGAGGGCAATGCCGATTTTTTGGCTGATCTCCATGGTGCGCTCGCTCAGTGGTCTGCGTCTGAGCATTTCCAGGGAAAGAAAGACCAGGTGGCCGCCATCCAAAACCGGCACCGGTAAAAGGTTGAGAATGCCCAAGTTGACGCTGAGCAGGCCCATGAAATAGAGGAAATTCATCCAGCCCGCTTCAAGCTGCTGCCCCGCAATTTCGGCAATACGAATCGGGCCGCCGAGTTCGCTTGCCGGTATGACCCGTTGAATCATTTTAACGATGCCAACGACAGTCAGATAGCTCAGGTTCCAGGTTTGGACTAGTGCGGCCTGGGCATACTGACCAACCGAGGCCCGTATATAGGTCAGCTCATTGGTTGGAGCAATGCCGATCATGTACTTTTGCCCCACTTCCTCGCCAAAGAGATTGCGTATGGGTAACATCTCCGGCATGGCTTCCATGTGCAGCCGCCGGTCTCCCCGCTGAACTTCCAGGGCAAGAGGCTTGCCGGCGCTGTCCCGAATCAGCCCGGACACCTGCAGCCATGACGTGGTACGCTCCCCATTGATGGCAAGGATGGTGTCACCTTTTTCAAGGCCGGCGCGCTCTGCCGCAGACCCTGCGGTTACTGCGCCAACTGTGCTCGAATCCACGGGTTCGGGCAGACCAGCAAAAAGGAAGAGGCTGAAAAACAGCAGTACCGCAAAAACCATGTTGAAGAGCGGCCCGGCAAAGACAATGAGAAAACGCTGCCAGGAAGGCTTGTGGGCAAAGGAAACCTGCCTGTCTTGAGCCGATACCTCCTCGCCCGGCTCTTCACCGTACATCTTTACGTAGCCGCCAAGGGGAAAGGCGCTGATGAGGTATTCGGTTTCACCCCACTGTCTGCCCACCACCTTGTTACCAAAGCCAAGGGAAAATTTCAGTACCCGCACGCCAAAGGCTTTGGCGAAGAGAAAATGCCCGAGTTCATGGACGAAAATCAAAACGCCCAAAACAAAGATAAAGGAAAGAAGCGTAGCCATTACACTCTATTAGCGAAAAGGATGAACAAAAATACCAAGGGTTGTGTCAGCTCCAGAGCAAAGACATGATCAAGGAGGCGGGGAAAAGGCGACAAAGGCGTACACCAGTGTCCGTTTTGCGAGCATGGTACGAACATTTCCCAAAACCGGCAGAGAGCGTCTTGCTATGGAGAACCTCGAAATATGACCTGATTCGTCCTCTTCTTGCTCGCAACATGCTGTAATTTCGTTGATATAATCCTAAAATATCGAACTTTCGAGGAACCCAATGGGCCTGGAATCAGCCGGCGCATGCGGGCAGCAGCTCGCTGGCCAAGCGGCGAGCCTCAGCATCAGCGGTCATGATCGCCTCCAGGTCACCATCATCTCCCTGTTGGCATTGGTCAAGGGTCTGAGCCACCATCCGGGTGATGTGCGGAAAAGGGATGCGGCCAGCCAGAAAGGCAGCAACCGCCACCTCATTGGCGGCATTGAGCACTGCAGGCCGGGTTCCCCCTTTTTTCAGGGCCTCGTAAGCCAGTTGCAGGGCCGGAAATCGGCTATGATCCGGTGCTTCAAAATCCAGGGAACCGCAACGAGTCAGGTCCAGGCGGGGCATGGCCAGGGGCATGCGCTCCGGATAGGTCAGGGCATAGGCTATGGGAATGCGCATATCCGGGATGCCCAGTTGCGCCACCAGGGAACCATCCTGAAACTCCACCAGCGAATGCACAATGGACTGCGGGTGCACCACCACCTCGATCTGTTCCGGCGGCATGTCAAAAAGCCAGCTGGCCTCGATCACCTCCAGCCCCTTGTTCATCAGAGTTGCCGAATCAATAGATATCTTTTTGCCCATGGACCAGTTGGGATGGGCAAGGGCTGCCTCTGGGCCGACCTGCTCCAACTGTGCTGCGCTCAGGGTGCGAAATGGCCCGCCCGATGCAGTCAGGAGTAAACGGCTCACGTCCTGTGCTCTGCCCGCTTCCAGGGCCTGAAAAATGGCGCTGTGCTCCGAGTCAATGGGCAAGAGGCGCACGCCCTGCTTGCGCGCCTCTGCCATAACCAGTCGCCCGGCCATGACCAGGGTTTCCTTGTTGGCCAGGCCAATGTCCTTGCCCGCACGAATAGCAGCAAGGGTTGGCTGCAGGCCTGCCGCTCCCACTACGGCGCTTACCGTCATATCAACGCTAGACTCGGTTGCAGTCTGGCACAGACCCTCTTTGCCCCACACAATTTTTGCGCGGTACGCAGTGGGTAACAGAGCGGCAAGCGGGGCAACCAGGCGTTCCTCGGCCACGCTCACACAGTCCGGCGCAAATTCTTGCACCTGCTGGGCCAAAAGCTCAATATTACGGCCAGCGGCCAGGGCGGCAAGGCGAAAGCGCTCCGGAAACTGGCGCACCACTGCACAGACATTGCAGCCAATGGAGCCGGTTGAGCCGAGAAGCGCCAGGGTTTTCACGAGATACCCAGAAAATACAACAAATAGTAGAGTGCGGGCGCACTGAGCAGGAGGCTGTCAATGCGGTCCAGCAAGCCGCCATGCCCAGCCAGAATGGTGCCCGAATCCTTGACGCCGCTGGCCCGCTTGATCATGGACTCGGTCAAATCGCCAGCAATGCCAACCAGCACCAGCAGAACCGCAGCCGGGACAAGCAGAACCAGGGCGATGGGGCCATCCATGAGGAGGTGTACGATGATGGCAAAGGCCGCGCCGCATAAGATTCCGCCAACCACACCCTCCAAGGTCTTTTTGGGGCTGATATTGGGAAATATCTTGCGCCGGCCGAAGCGGCGACCGCTGTAGTAGGCGCCGGTGTCAGAGCCAGCGATAATTGCCGTCAAAAGGATTAACCAGAAACTACCATGGGGCAAGAGACGCAGAAGCATGAGGTAGGCACTGCACAGGCCAAGGTAGAGGCTGGCAAAGCCTGTGTTGCTAAGAAAGTGGAGTACATTTTCCCAACTGGCATAGCGGGTAAGTCCCATGACAATGCAGGCGGCAAGGCTTAGAAACAGGCCCAAAAGCACCAGCTCCGCCTGGCCGCTTAGAGCTGCCAGCACCGGCGCAAGACCACAGAGGATGGCGCCGAGGCGCACGCCACCCCGCAAGGTAGGCATACTCATGCGGAAGTATTCACTTAAGGCAAGGCCCGCACCGAATACAAGCACCAGCCCGAACAACCAGGCAGGGGCCAAGGTCAGGAGCAGAAGCCAGGCTGCGGCCAGGATCAGACCGGGAATTACCCTGTTCATGAAGGCTCCTTTGCGGATTTTTGCACCTGATTACCAGTTTTGCCAAAGCGGCGCTGCCGCTGGTTGTAGGCGTCTATGGCTTCAAGCAGGTGCTGGCGGCGAAAATCAGGCCACTTGGTGTCGGTGAAATACAACTCCGCATAGGAAAGCTGCCAGAGAAGAAAATTGGACAGGCGGCGCTCGCCGCCCGTGCGGATCAACAAGTCCGGATCTGGCTGGCCTGCAGTGTAGAGATGACCGGCCAGCTTTGTTTCATTGATAGCCGCCCAGTGCAGCGTCCCCTCTTCACAATCCCGGGCAAGGGCACGAGCAGCGCGCAAGAGCTCGTTGCGGCCGCCGTAGCTCAAGGCCAGATTCAGCTCCATGGAGCT
>CAZEIT010000068.1:0-8263 GCA_964512515.1 uncultured Desulfobulbus sp. | reverse complement strand
TTCAAGGTCGATCATGGCGGCAAGCAGCAAAATGCCTTTTACCGGCTGGATCCTGAGAGCCGGGAAGCGGTCAAATGGTTTGATTCACCTGGAGAATTCAGCCACGAATATTTTCCGCGCATCGCCAATACAGGTGATTTGCTCGTATATGGCGCCAGCAGCGGCGACCATGAGCACGATAAGGCAGACTACGAAATCTTTCTTTGGCAAATTGGTCAACCCGCAGAAAACGCCGTCAGGATGACGTTTCACAGCGGTAACGACAACTGGCCTGATATCTACCTGTATCCCGCACAACCCTGATTACTGATGGAGCGCTTTGTGGATTTTTCTGTAGTAGTCCCGCTGTATAATGAGGAAGAGAACGTTCAACTCCTCTATGAGGAAATTCATGACGTGCTGAAGGGTATGGATGCACGTTCCGAGATTGTTTTTGTTGATGATGGCTCCCGCGACAGCACCTTGGCGCGCCTTGAAAGTATTCAGCAACATGATCCTGGCGTTAAGGTGGTCAGCCTGCGGCGCAACTTTGGCCAGACCGCAGCCATGTCGGCAGGCTTTGATCATGCCGGCGGCGCGGTCATTATCACCATGGACGGCGATCTGCAAAATGACCCGCACGACATCCCCAAGATGCTTGCTAAGCTCGATGAAGGCTACGATGTAGTCACGGGCTGGCGTTTTGACCGCCAGGATGCCATGCTCTCGCGCAAATTACCCTCCATGATGGCAAACAGGCTGATCTCCTGGGTGACAGGGGTTAGCCTGCACGACTACGGCTGCACGCTGAAGGCCTTTCGTCGCGAGGTGATTGAGAACATCAACCTCTATGGCGAGATGCACCGTTTTATTCCCGCCATTGCCAGCGGCATGGGCATCTCCTTTACCGAGATCAAGGTCAATCATAGGGCGCGCCGTTTCGGTACCTCCAAGTACGGCATCTCGCGCACCATCCGGGTGGTGCTTGATCTGATGACGGTCAAGTTCCTGCTCAGCTACGCCACCCGACCTTTGCACGTCTTTGGTACAGTGGGTATCTTTTCATCACTGGCAGGTTTTCTCCTGGCCCTGATTCTGGTCATTCAGCGGCAATTTTTTGGTGTGGCCCTGGCTGACCGGCCGCTTTTGCTTTTGGCGGTTTTGCTCATCTTTCTGGGCATCCAGTTCATCACCATAGGACTCCTGGCGGAGCTGGTGGTGCGCACCTACCACGAATCCCAGAAAAAACCGATTTATTACGTGCGTAAAGTTCTTGGCATTTCAGCGCCAGATGACCGACAGGCATAACAGAGCAGGCCATTGATCGATATTGTCATTCCCAACTTCAATGGCAGAAGCCTTTTGGATATCTGCCTGAAATCCATCTACAACCAGAGCTATACAGCCTGGCGGATTATTCTGGTGGATAACGGCTCCAGTGACGGCTCTGCCATTTATGTACGTGAAAATTTTCCAGAGATCAGTCTTCTGGCTCTGGCGCAAAATACCGGCTTCAGCTCTGCGGTCAACCAGGGCATAGAGGCTGGGGATGCCCCTCTGGTTTTTCTCCTCAACAACGATACCGAACTTGAGCCGGATTGCCTGCACAGGCTGGCTGATGCTGCGACCCAGTATACAGCCGATTTTTTTGCCGCCAAGATGGTGAATTACCACGAAAGGCATCTGCTGGACGGGGCAGGAGAGGGGTATTTGCGGGGTGGAGCAGGCTATCGCCTCGGCACCATGGAAGCAGACCGCGGCGTGTATAATGTGTCGAGACCGGTCTTTGGCGCCTGCGGCGGCGCGGCGCTGTACCGCAGGCAGGTGCTGCAGGAGGTCGGCCTCTTTGAACCCAGTTTTTTTGCCTATCTGGAAGATGTGGACTGGAACCTGCGTGCTGCCCGCCTGGGCAAGGTGTGTCGCTATGTGGCCGAGGCGCGGGTGTACCATATCGGCAGCGCCACCAGTGGCTCCAAATTCAATGGCTTTACCATTCGTCTCTCCACCCGTAACTCACTCTTTGTGGTGGCCCGCAACTATTCAAGGGCAATGCTCCTGCGCTACAGCTTCTTTATTGGGCTGTACCAGTTTTTCTGGCTGCTTTTTGTCCTGAAAAAAAAGCAATTTTTACCGTATTGTCGCGGTTTTGCTGAAGGAATCATGGCCTGGCCTGCAATGCGCCGCCACTACCGTGAGAGCTATGAACGCCTGGCCGGAGGCGAGGTTTTCCCGGCACAGGTAATGGAAACACTCAGACAGGCGGAGCAGGAATCCATCAGCTCCATTATGCGGCGAAGAAGTGCGGCCGGTAAAAACAACTGGCTGCTGCATTTGTACCAGCGCCTTTTCCTCTGAGGATATTTTTCTCATGCAGCCTGGGGTTGCGGTTGTTCTTGTCTGCCACAATGCTGAGCGCGATCTGCAGCGATGTCTGGCTGCCCTGGAGGCAGGCAGCCTGCAACCTGCCTGGACCTGTATTGTAGATAGCGGCTCGGATGCAACCGCCTACCTGGCCGAACTAACAGGCAGAGCGGCAACGCAGGTTATACAGACAGAGAATTGCGGTTATGGCCGGGGTAACAATACCGGCTTTGCCGCCATCCCCGAGGGGATTCCTTATGTCCTTTTTCTCAACCCGGACTGCTTTGTCCTCTCAGATACCCTGGCGCGGGCGGTGCAGGCATTGGAAGAAGACTCAGGGATTGCCTGTGTGGGTGCGCGGCTTGCAGGCTATGAGCGTGGTACCGGCAACCCCACGGGTCTTCTGGATTCGACCGGTATTATCCGCGTCTGGTATGGTCGCTGGCAGGACCGCGGCCAGGGCGAAGCAGATGGGGCGCAATACCAGGAAGCAGAGTTCATGTCTGCCCTGTGCGGTGCATTTCTCTGCTGCCGCCGCAGCGCCCTGGATGCCGTTGCTCTGGTGCCTGGGGTCGTGTTTGACCCTGCTTTTTTTCTTTACAAGGAAGATATTGAGCTTTGCCTGCGCCTGCGCGCTGCTGGCTGGCGGCTCTTATATCAGCCTTTGGTCAAGGCCTGGCACTGTCGTGGCTGGAATAGGGCACGCCAGGGCATGCCTTACCATTTACGGGTGATGGCGGCAGCCAACGAGGTGCGGCTCTACCGTCGTCATCCTTCTCCCTATATTATGTGGGCGCTCGTCAAGTACCTGCTTGTGCGATACTGTCGCCTCTGAACCAAGGGCGTGCATGCTTTCTGTCATTATTCCCACCTGCAATGCAGCCCAATGGCTTGATGAGCAGTTAAGCCTGCTCATACGGCAAAGCCTTGTTCCGGATGAAATTCTGGTGGTGGATTCTGCCTCAACTGATCATACTCGGGCCATTGCCCGTACCTACCCACAAGTAGAACTCATTGAAATAGCAAGAGAAAAATTTGATCATGGCGGCACTCGCAGTATGGCAGCCCGCCGCAGCCGCGGCGATATTCTGGTTTTTCTGACCCAAGACGCCATTCCGGCAAACGAACACTGTCTGGCCCTGCTGACAGCGCCGCTTAACAGGCTAAACGAGTCGGTTGCTGTCTGCTATGGCAGGCAACTGCCTCATAAGGATGCCTCGCCCTTTGCCACCCATCTGCGCCTGTTCAACTATCCGGACAGCTACGAGGCGCCGCGCTGCTATACAGACCGAGAGCGGCTTGGCCTGCATACCATTTTTTGCTCCAACTCATGCGCTGCCTACAGACGGGATGCCCTGGCCGCAGCCGGTTTTTTTCCTGAACGCCTGCTCCTGGGAGAAGATACCTTCACCGTGGCGAAAATACTGGAGCTCGGGTACTGTGTGCAGTACGTGCACGGGGCACAGATTTTTCATTCACATAATTATACGGTTACAGACGAAGTGAAGCGCTATTTTGATACAGGCGCCTTTCATGCGGATGCACAGGAATTGCTGTGCATCTATGGCACTACAGGCGGAGCAGGCAGGCGCTTTGTCTTCTCAGAGCTAGGTTACCTTATTTCACGCAAAAAGTACGGTTTGCTGCACTTGAGTCTGCTGCGCAATGCGCTCAAGCTACTTGCCTACCAGTTGGGGCGACGGGCACGTTGTCTGCCGCTGCCGATCAAGCGGCGGCTGAGCATGCGTCCCAATTGGTGGCGGTAAGAGCCGGCTGGTGGCCATCATGACTCCACTTCTATCCTGGAATCTGCGCGAGCGCAGTTCCATGATTTACCGCTTCCTCCACCTGCTGGACTGTTGCCTGGTCTGTGCGCTGCTCTGGTTGCTTACCAAGCTCTATGGCGTTGTCTGGAGCGTGTACTACACCCGCCTGCTTGGGGTGGTCTTTGCGCTCTGTTTCCTGTTCTTTCATAATTTTCAGTTGTACCGTTCCTGGCGCGGCTGGAAATATTACAAGGAACTTTTTGCCATTCTTCGAGCCTGGGCCGCAGTGCTGGCCTCCTTGCTGGCATATTTTTTCCTGTTCAAGATATCCGAAGCCTATTCCCGCGCAGTTTTCCTGTTCTGGGCGGTGAGTACTCCTTTTGTTCTCTTCACCTTACACCTGGCCGTGCGGCGGATCCTGCGTTTTTACCGCGCCAGAGGGAAGAATATCCGGCATGCGGTGATTGTTGGCGCAGGTGAACTGGGACTGCGGACTGCCCGTCGTATTGAGGATGTGCCTTGGACCGGCATTGAGGTGACGGGTTTTTTTGATGACAAACTGGAAGTGGACGGCAGCCTGCGCGCCCTGGGTAAGCCGCTCCTTGGTCGCACTGATGATGTGGAAGTGTATCTGCGTGAGCATGCGATTGATTATGTCTACATAGCTCTGCCGCTGCGGGCCGAGCGGAAAATATTCAAGATCCTGAAAGATTGCCGCGATCTTGGCGCCCAACTCTACCTGGTGCCGGATATTTATGTTTTTGGCCTGCACCATGCCGAAATTCAGTCCCTGGGGGATATGCTCATTCTCAACTTCAATCCAGATCTGGAGTGGAAGAGGGCCTTTGATATATGCTTTTCCTTGGCAGTGTTAGTACTGCTGTCTCCTCTCTATCTCCTGATTGCCCTCTGGATCAAGCTGGACAGCCGGGGCCCGGTGCTGTTCAAGCATAAGCGCATCATGGCGACAGGACGACCATTTAACTGTCTGAAATTTCGTACCATGGCCGTGGATGCTGAGGCTCGTCTGCAGGAACTGCTCGCCTCAGACCCGCTATTGCGCGCAGAGTGGCAACGCCACTACAAGTTGAAAGACGATCCGCGCATCACCAGGGCCGGCCGTTTTCTGCGCCGTACCAGTCTGGACGAACTGCCCCAGTTCATCAATGTGCTGAGGGGTGAAATGAGTGTGGTCGGGGCGCGGCCGATTGTTGGCAAGGAACTGGAGGATTACTATAAAGTCTATGATGAACGCAGCGCAGGCAGGTACTGTTCGATGAAGCCGGGCATCACCGGGCTCTGGCAGGTAATGAAGCGTTCGGATATTGTCGACTATAAGGAGCGGGTCGAGCTTGATGACTGGTATGTGCTCAATGTTTCATTGAAAACAGATTTATATATTATTGTTAAAACCGTTGCCTGCATGTTCAACGGCAAGGGGGCCTACTGAGCTTGTATGTCAGTTTGACAAGAAATCTTGCAGATACGGTGGAAATGGTTACCATGAAAGCTGCATGAATTGGTAATCACCCACCTTATTTTCTTATGGGAGAACACAGTATGGAACAGTTGCAAAGCCGGGTAGGAACCCGGGATCTGACCAAAGCCGAGGTGCAGAAGGAGGTTTCCACCGTCTTTCTTGCCAAGGTGTTCAACTGGATGGCAGCCGGCCTGGGCATTACCGGTGTGGTTGCCCTCTTCACGGTATACTCCGGTCTTGCCCAGAATATTGCCGCCAGCCCCTTGTACTGGATCCTTCTTTTTGGCGAGATCGGTCTGGTATTTTATTTGGCCGCCCGTATTCAAAGCCTGCAGCCCAGCACGGCCACCTGGCTCTTCATTGCCTATTCAATCATGAACGGAGTCACCCTCTCCGTGCTCTTTTTGATGTATTCGGGTGCCTCCATTGCCAGCACCTTTCTTATTACCGCCGGTATGTTTGGGGCTATGGCCGTCTATGGTCTGGTCACCAAGCGCGATCTTTCCGGTATGGGTTCTTTTATGTTTATGGGCCTGATCGGGGTTTTGCTGGCCTCAGTGGTCAATATCTTTCTGCAAAGCTCAAGCCTGTACTGGGCGGTCTCGGTGATCGGCGTGTTTGTCTTTGTTGGTCTTACCGCCTATGACGTGCAAAAAATCAAGCAGATCGGCGAGCAGGGCATTATGGAACAGGGCGAAGCCGCGATCCAGCGGAGTGCGATCATGGGGGCCCTGGCTCTGTACCTGGATTTCATCAACCTGTTTATTCTGTTGCTGCGTTTCTTTGGCGGTGGCCGCGATTAAGATGGCTTTGCTTCCTCCACAGCAGCACATCTCGTTCATTCCTGCTGAGCTGTTGTGGAGAAAGCATCAATTTTTCTGCTTGACGCTTATCAGCTAACGTTATATTTTAAATAAATTTTATTGTTTGCAGTGGGCGCTTGCCCAACCCTAACAAAGTAGTCAGGTCTCGTTGATTCAACTCATTTCAGGAGGATGTCGTATGTCTGTTTATGTCTTTGGCCACAAAAGTCCAGACACTGATTCCGTTGCTGCCGCTATTGCCTTTGCCGCTTTCAACAAGGCCAAGGGCGAGGACTATGTTCCTGTTATGCAGGGAAAATCGAATCCGGAAACGGAAATGGTGCTCAAGCGCTTCGGTTTCAGCGCCCCTGAAACCATGACCGACGCCACCGGCAAGAAAGTGGCGCTGGTGGATCATAGCGATCTTGCCCAGGCTCCGGATAATCTTGGCGCCGGTGAACTGGTCGCAGTGGTTGATCACCACAAAATCGGTGATGTCACCACCAACCAGCCCATCTTCTTCTTCAATATGCCGGTTGGTTGTTCTTGCACGGTTCTGAAGATTCTCTATGATCTGGAAGGTGTCAAGATTGACCCCAAGGTCGCAGGTATCATGCTGGCCGCTATCCTGAGTGACACCGTTAATTTCAAGTCGCCCACCTGCACCGAGGCCGACAAAAAAGCTGTGAAAGAACTTAAGGAGATCGCCGGGGTACAGGATACCGACGAGCTCTTCATGGAGATGCTCAAGGCCAAAAGTGCGGTTGCCGGCGTGCCTGCCATGGATCTGCTTCACCGCGACTACAAAGATTTCGACATGAACGGCAAGAAAGTTGGCGTTGGCCAGCTGGAATTGGCAACTCTGGATCAGGTTGCGCAAATGCGTGATGCCCTGTACGAAGCCATGAAGACCCAGAAGGGTGGCGAGCGCCACTCTGTTCTGCTCATGCTTACCGATGTGGTTAAGGAAGGCACTGACCTTATGGTGATTTCCGATGACAACGACCTGATTGAAAAGGCCTTTGATAACAAGCTTTCCGGCAACTCCATGTGGATTGACGGCATGATGAGCCGCAAGAAACAGACCATCCCCAACCTGCAGAAGGCATTTGGTTGCTAAACCAGCCTCTAGCTATGAGTATAAAAGGCCTTCCCTTGGGAAGGCCTTTTTTGTAGCAGGCGTCGAATTCCATTTCCATATCAAAGCCCTCTCTGTGTCGGCTGCAGAAAATGCTCCTCGGAGTACCTGTATGTACGCCTGCGGCGCCTTTTTCTCGCCTCCTTGAGATCATCTTTGATCTGTAAATGGAAAAGAGAAATGAACCTTTCGTCAGACCAGGCTCTATCTGGCTGCGGCCTGTGCTTGCTGTTCAATGCGTTGCACCAAGGCATCCATTACTGGATCATCCGGTATGGCGGCATTCAAGGGAATGAAGCGCTGGTTGAAGACTGAGCCGGCAGATTTGCCCTCGCTTACCGCGCCTCGCGCCCGTTGCTGCCAGTCACCATGCCCCTGCCAGTCTATTTCAAGAAGCCCCAAATACCTACCCCTGATTTCAGTTTGGCTGATAAGGGCATTGCCTGCCACCAGCGGCGGCAGGTTGCCCATGGCATAACCGGATTGAAAGATCATGTCCAATTCCGGACAACTCCTAGCTATTTCCCTGTTCTCGCTTAGCGGATAATTGGAAAGCAGGATGAGCATATCTGCCTCTGAGCGTAACTGAGCTACCAGAGCAGGAAGCAGCTCCTGCCAGGGGCGGACACGATAACTGGCGTCACTGGCTGTGGCTGCGTTTTCGTGGTTGGTTACAGCCAGCACGGCCACGGATAAGCCATTGGTCTGCACCTTGGTATAGCCCGGGAAAATCGGC
>CAZEIT010000067.1:0-8287 GCA_964512515.1 uncultured Desulfobulbus sp. | reverse complement strand
GATGCCGATTCACCGGCAGCCGCACGCCAGAAAATCCGCAGCCAAGGCAACTACCCGGTCACGGTTGAAGAGACCTCGGCCAAGCCGCGCTTCAGCGTCAGAGGCTTTTCCCTGCCGCTTTCCGGCCCGGGCTGGGCCGGTTGGACGAGTTGGATCAGGGCGCAGGATATTCACCTCATTACCCGCCAGTTGGCCACCCTGCTGGCAGCAGGTATCCCTTTGGCCCCGGCCCTAAGCGGCCTCATTGAGCAGGGCGAACAGCGGGCCCTGAAAACCGTGCTGGCCCAGTTGCGCGAGGCCGTGCACGAAGGCCAGTCCTTCAGCAGCGCGCTCAGCGCCCATGCCCGGCTCTTTTCTCCCATCTATATCAACATGGTGCGGGCCGGCGAAGCCTCCGGCACCCTGCACCTGGTGCTGGAGCAGCTAGCGGAATTCGGCGAGCGTCAGCAGGCCCTGCATGCTCGCATTCGCGGGGCCATGCTCTACCCGCTCTTCATGGCCGTGGTCGGTGTGGCGGTGCTGGCCTTTCTCATCACCTTCATCCTGCCCAGCATCACCAGCGTTTTTGCAGGCAGCGAGCAGGCCCTGCCTCTGCCCACCACCATGCTCATGGGCCTAAGCGCCGTGCTGCGCGCCTACTGGCTGCCGCTTCTCCTGCTTGTTTTTGCCCTGATTGCTGGCCTGCGCCACTTTTTGCACACGGCAGCGGGCGAGCAGCGCTGGCACAAGCTGCAGCTCTCGCTGCCCATTTTCAAAGGCCTGATCCGCAAGCAGGCAGCAGCCCGCTTCTCGCGCGGCCTCGCAAGCCTGCTCCACTCAGGCGTTCCCCTGGTAGATGCGCTTGCCATTGTTAGCAATATGGTGGGTAATGTGCACATCGCCCGTACGGTGCAGGACTCCCGCCTTGAGCTTGAAAAGGGCCAGAGCCTGGCCGCGTACTTCCGGGGCAAACCCTATTTTCCGCCCATGCTGGTGCAGATGATGGCAGTGGGAGAGCAGAGCGGCGAGCTTGACACCATGCTGGCCCGCGCAGCCGACAGCTATGAACGCGAGTTGGAAACAAAGATCATGGCTCTAACCTCGATGATCGAGCCGGTCATGATCCTGCTCATGGGGGCGGCGGTGGCCTTTATCGTGGTAGCCGTGCTCCTGCCCATCTTCGAGATGAACCAGCTCATCAGGTAACTCCAAGGTCATGCCAAAGCCCTCTCTGTGTCGCCTTGAAAAATGCCCGCAGGGGCATACCTGAATGTGCGCCTGCGTCGTATTTTCCTTGCCTTCCTTGATATCATCTCTGCTCTGACATTGGACTCACCCGGAACACCTCCTCAAGGGTGGTGATGCCGGCCAGCACCTTGGCAATGCCGTCATCGCGCAGGCTGCGCATGCCGCCCTCCGGCTCGGCCAAGGCTGCCTGCTTAATCCTTCCCGCCTCAGACGTGCTCAGAAGCAGATTCTTGATGGCCGGGCTCAGGGGCATGAGCTCGAAAATACCGATCCGCCCTCGGTAGCCGGTCTGCTGGCAGGCGCTGCAACCGCAGCCGCGATAGAACTGCAACCCACCTTGTGGCGTGAACGGCAGCCCGGCCAGTTGCAGCAGTTCCGGCGAGGGCAGGTAAGGCTCGCGGCACTGGGGACAGATGGTGCGCACCAGGCGCTGGGCCATGATGGCATTGACGGAAGAGGCCACCAGAAAAGGCTCCACCCCCATGTCGATCAGGCGGGTGATAGCGCTGGCCGCGTCGTTGGTGTGCAGGGTCGAAAAGACCAGATGCCCGGTCAGGGCCGATTGAATGGCGATTTGCGCGGTCTCGCCATCACGGATTTCCCCTACCAGAATCACATCCGGATCCTGGCGCACAATGGTGCGCAGCCCGCTGGAAAAACTCAGGCCGATGCGCGCATTGACCTGCATTTGGCTAATACCATTGATCTGGTATTCAATCGGGTCTTCAATGGTGATGATATTGATATCCGGCGTGTTGAGCACGTTAAGCGCCGAATACAGGGTGGTGGTCTTGCCACTGCCAGTGGGCCCGGTCACCAGGATGATGCCATGGGGCGCGGTAATAAGCTGACGGAAGCGGCGAAAATCTGCCTCGCTCAAGCCCAGCTCCGCCAGGGGTAAAAGGGTATTGGCTTTATCCAGAAGGCGCATCACCACCCGCTCGCCAAAGGCAGTGGGCAGGGTGGACACGCGGATATCCACATTGCGCTGGGCAATGCGGATTTCGATGCGGCCATCCTGGGGCAGCCGCTTTTCCGCGATATCCATGCCGGCCATGATCTTGATGCGGGAAACCAGCTTGGCCTGGGCATGACGGGGCGGGGTGTACATGTCGTAGAGAATGCCATCCACCCGTTTGCGGATCTTGACCTGATCGCGGTAGGGTTCGATGTGGATGTCGCTTGCCCCTTCGCGCACCGCCTGCGAAAGCACCAGGTTGACCAGTTTGATCACCGGCGTGTCGCTGGTGTCATCCAAAAGATCAGCGGTTTCCTCAATGGCGGTGAGGATGCTAGCCGGGTCTTCCTCATCCATATCCTGCATGACCTGATCCGCCACCTGGGAGCTGGTCTGATCATAGGCGGCATTGATGGCCTTGTAGATCTCCGTCTCCGGCGCAAGCGCCCAGCTCACCCCTTCCCAATCAAGCAGGCGGACGAGGTCATCGGCCTGCTGAAAAAAAGCCGGGTCTGCCAAGGCCAGCCAAGAGCCTTCAGGGGTGGCCACCGGGATCATCTTGAATCTTTTGAGGCTTTTGATGCTCACCCTGGAAACGAAAAAGGTGCTGATCTCCTCGGGCAGGCGCGGCATGACTTGCAACCCAAGCTGCTGCGCCAGAACGGTAAGCAGCGCCTCCGTGCTGACAGCACCCTGCCGCAGCAGGATCTCACCCAGCCTGCCGCCCTTTTCCGCCTGCAGGGCAAGGGCCGTTTGCAGGGCACTTTCCTCAAGGCCGCTGGTTTTTTGCAGCAGCTCGCCTAAGCGGAGAAAGCCTGCCTCAAGCGCTGGCGCCTCAAACGGTGCGGCCTCATGCCTCTGCGGCGCTCGCTCGCCCATCTCAGTTACTGCTCCGGCCCAGGCCCCGCTGCACCCGGCGCAGATGTGCCGCCGCACTCTCGCGCAAGCTCTCTTCTCCGGCTACGGGCGGTGCATCTGCTGCACCCGGCGGCAGCGGCTGGGCCAGGGCCTGTTCATACAGAGCAGCCGCATCCCGGCGTTTACCCTCGCGCTCAAGCAAAAGCCCCATATTGACCAGGGCCGCCACATTATCCGGATCTGTACGCAGGGCCTGCTGTAAATACATGCGCGCCCCTGCCAATTGCTGCTGCTGCAACTTGACAAAGCCCATATCTGCCAGCACTGCGGCCTCCTGCGAGGGCTTGGGCCGGTTCAAAAAACGGTCAGCCACATCGCCCGGCTTTTTGTGCATGGCCTCCACCTCTGCCCGCTTCTCTTTGAAAACTCGACTCAATTCCGCCGGATTTTCCATAATATGCGGGGTGATGAAGATAAACAGATTGGTTTTCTTTTCCAGATCTCCCTTTGACTTGAAGAGCCAGCCCAACCCAGGAATATCTCCCAGAAGCGGCACCTTGTATTCGCCGGTGGAGGTATCCTGACCGATCATGCCGCCGATGACCACGGTCTGCTCGTTCTGCACCACCACGGTGGTGTCGGCGGTGCGGGTAAAGGTGGTAGGATTGCCGTTGTTCAGCTCTTTAAGCTTGATCACCTCCACGCCGATATCCATGCGTACCACGTCCGCCTGATTGATCTGCGGGGTGATCGCCAAAGTGGTGGCCACATCCTTGTACTCGTAGTTGGTGTAGTCCTGCAGGGCCTCCGAGGTGTTCTTGCTGACAATGTAGGGCACATTCTCGCCCACTTTGATGGAGGCCTTTTTGTTGTCTGTGGTGAGAATCTGCGGGGTGGCGATCACATTGATGTCTTTATCGTGCTTGTAGGCATTGAGCACCGCACCCAGGTTGGGAAAGGTCACCCCGCCGATTTCAATGCCCTGCTTGAGCACACCCAAGGTAAAGCCAGCGGGTAGAATGGCTGGGTCTGCGGTTACTCCGCGGATAACATTGTAGGGATTGTCGGGATTGCCGCTAAAACCCGTATGCAGGGTGCCATCGCCGCCATCAAAGGTGCCGGTACCGCCCCATTGCACGCCAATACTGAAATCCTTGTCCGCCTGCACCTCCATGATCAGCGCCTCCAGGTAGATCATGCGCCGGGGCACATCAAGCTGTTTAACAATCGCGGCCACTGCTTCAAACTCCTCACGCGGGCCGTTAATAACCAGGGAGTTGGTCTCCACATCAGCAACAATATTGATATCTCCAGTCAAAACCGGCCTGGCCAGGGCCTTATCTGCACCTGCACCATCCTGGGCCGGCGCGGCGCTTGCCTGCCGGGGCAGGTCCATCAGCACCTTGACCAGCTCTTCTGCGCGGGCATGCTGCAGGGTCAGCACCTGTACCTGCTCTGGCTGGGCGCTCGCATCCACATCGAGCTTGGCCACCGCCGCGCGGATACGGCTGATGGTGGCTGGCGGTGCATAGACCACCAGCGAATTGGCACGGTCATAGGGCGTCACCTTGATCAGACCAGGCCGCTGACCGGGCTGGGCCGGACCATCCTGGGCAAAGAGCTGTGTCACCACCCGGGCCGCACTGGCTGCCGAGGCATGTTTAAGAGGAATGATGGCCAGTTCCTCGCTGCGGGCAGGCACATCCACTGAGCGGATGATTTCAAGTAAGCGTTTTATGTTGGACTGGTAATCGGTGATGGTGATGATGCCTGAATCTGCATGGGAGACCATGACGCTTGTTTTCGGCACCAACGGGGTGAGCATGGCGCGCACCTCATCTGCGCCGGCGTGCTTGAGCCGCACGATGCGGGTGATGATCCGGTCTTCGGCGGGCAGCATGTCGCCATCGCGAAAGGTGGCGATATTTTTCGAGCGGGCCTGAACAGAGGGCACGATCTTTACCACCGAGCCGCTGGGCACTGCGGCATAGCCGTTCACCTCCAGCACCGATTCAAAAATGCGGTAGGCTTCAGCACTAGAGACTCCCACCGGCGAAATGATGGTCACCCTGCCCTTGACCTCGCGGTCAACCACAAAATTTTTTCCGGTCAGCTCACTGATATATTTGATGAAGACATTGATATCCACATCATTGAAATCCATGGTCACCGGCTCGTTGCCAACCTGTGCAGCAGCTAAGGGTTGAGCGGCCATGTAGGGGTCAGGGCCTTGTGCCCACAGAGCGCCCGGCTGCCAGAGGAGAAGAACAAGAGTCAGCACCAAACGTGAAATTCTGCGCATATCAGCTATGAAAAAGGGATGAAGGGCATGAAGAAAGCCACTCAGGGCCTGTCCTGGTCAGTCGTGGCCGGGTTTTCCGGTATTTCCCAGGGAACCTCCAGGGGCTGCAGGGCAGCCGCGCCGGTTCGTACTGGCACGCCTCCTGCTGCCTCGGCCTGGTTGGACTGGGGAGTTTGCCCCGTGGTATTGATGCGGCGGCCGGGCAGGGCCTGGGGTACGATGCGGCTGCTGGCGTGGTTGCTGTTATAGCTGCTGTCAGCCTGGTCTTGCAGGGGTGTAAGCAGCGGATTTTCCTCAAGCAGGGCGGCTCCCTCCTGAGCAGGCGCAGCTGGCCCGCTGTCCCGTTCCTTTAACAGCAGCAGTTCGGGCCCGGTCTTGGTGGCCAGGGCCACCCGGCCACGTTCGATGCGCACGATTTCCGCTCCCTGGATCACATCACCCAGACGGTAAAGCTGCTCACGCTGGTCTGCACCAGCGCGGATAATGGCGCGGGCATCGCTATCACTGCCGCTTACCGTACCCAGAAGTTCCAAGGGGCCGCTGCTGGCAGCCAGTTCATGCAAACGAAAGTTCTGGCCTGCTTGTGGCGGCCGGGTATCGAGAGCAGCATTGAAAATATTGTGGGCCAAGATCTGCTGGATTGCGGCCTCGTGGGTAAAGAGCGTGCTTTCCTGGTTAGCAGTGTGGCCATCCACATCCAGATGCCTTGCCGCCGTGTCCGGGCCAAGCACCGCATTCACCCTGGTCTGCATCCACTGATAGGCAAAATACACGGCTGCATAGAAAAAAAGAGCCAATACCGCCACCAGCATCAATCTTTTCCTCATAGTGCTCATGGTGTGGAGCATTACTCCTGATTGGGACTAAGGGGTGGATTGAAGGGCAGGGCCTCGCGCTCAAAAGCCAGGGCCGGATCATGCATGGTGCCGGATAGCATGACCAAAAACGGCCCCTGTGCTGCCTGTAGCCTGAGCGCCTGTAGTTCCTTTTGGTCACGCACATGTGCAAACAGCTCTGGCTGGGCCTGGATAGCGCCGCGCACCGACACCACACTCGTTGCTACCGGCCGGGCCAGCTCAACTACGCCTGCAAACTCGCCCGTGCACAAGGGTGAATCCAGTATTCCATTTTTCACAAACAGGCTCTGGCCCTTTTGTTCCAGTTGCAGACTAAGTTTTGTAAAAGGCAACCGCTCATGCTCCAAAACTGGGTTACGCAGAGGAAGAGTGCCATCTGCAACCTGCAGGCTGGCCTGCAGGTCTGCAGGCGCAAGGCTCTGCAGGGCAAGGCGCGCATCCACCGTGCCGGAGAGCCTGCCCTGTACTTGACGCTCCAGCACCTGCGCAAGCCAGCCCAGGGCTGTCAGATCGACCGCATCAAAAGAGGCTGAGACAACAAGCTCCTGCCGGTTATTATCCGTCTGCAACGCCCCATTGCCATGGAGTGCGCCGCCAGCCAGTTCAGCGGCAAAAGTGCCGCGCCACTCTTGCTCGCGCATATACAAAAACAGATCAGGCCAGAACGTAAGGCTGTCGATAAAGAGGGCTTCGACCGGCTCTGCACCCCGGCCCGGCGATCGTGCCTCCACCTGTTCCAGCCGCAAGGCAAGAGGCCAGCCGTAGTGTACGCTCCCAATCTGCCATTGCCACTGGGGCAGGACGCGACTCAGTGCCTTTTCAGGCAGATGGCGCACAAAATCTGTCGGGAAGAGCAGCCAGGCAAAAAAAAGCAGCAGGGCCAAGGCCATGATGACGCCGCCTGAAAGCATCACAAGGATGCGTAGCAATCTGATCAGGCTGTTCATTTCATTCTATTTCCAGATCAAAGACGATATCAGGGAGGCGAAAAAAATGCGATGAGCGCTACATGCAGGTGCTCCGAAGAGCATTTTTCGAGGCCGGCACAGACAGGGCTTTGATATGGAACTAAAATTAGAGCTCCTCTCTGCTCAGAAGCCCAGCCAGCTCTTTGTACGCGCATGCAGGAACTGAGCATCATGGTACCACCCCACCTTGCATTTCACCTGATGCTGCGATGGTGCGCACCCGCAGGCTGGCGTTCAGAAAAGCCCCCTCCCTGCCCTCGCCCTGGATGCTAAGCCGCTCCACCGCCACCAGATACTGGGGTGACTCCACCAGATCCAGAAAATGCATCAGTTGGGTCAAACCCACATTTTGCAACTGCACCTCAACCGTGTTGCCGTCTGCGGCAGCGCCATCTTCCTGCTGCATCAGCACCGGCTGCATAGCCCCGATATTGCCCTTCACCTGACTCTTGGCCGCAGCCTGCTCAAGAAAGGAAAAAAGGGTGAAATCCTTGCCCCGCTGCTGCAAGGCTTCAGTCATGGCGCTCTGGGCCTTCATCTGGCCTTTGTCAATGCCACCCTGCGCGGCCAGCTGGCGCATCTCGGCAAGCTGGCCTTCCTGGGTGGTGATATTTTTTTTCAGCCGCCTGCTCTCCCCCGCCAAGGGCAGCAGCAGAAACTGCAACAACACAAACGCAATCAGCGCCACAGCGGCAAGACTGAGCGCCTTTTTTTCCCTGATCGTCATTGGCTGCTCCCGGCAAGCCTGCGCTTTAAGCGCAGTTCAAAACGGATCAGATTCTCCTGGCCGCTTTTTTCCGCAGTGGAAGAGAGAATGCGCACTTCGCTGAACAAGGGTGATGCAGCCAGCAGGGTGCGAATCTGGTCCACATCCTTGAAACTACTGGTTTGGCCGCGCAGCAGGAGCAGGTCCTGATCCAGGCTGAAACGGTTGATCGTGAGCGCAATCTCCTCTGGGATGCGGGAGGAGATGTCTGCCAGCAGGCTGAGCACACTTTCACGGCCCGGGCTAAAGAGCAGGGGCGCGCCAGTGCCAGCCCCGCTTCTGAGGGCAGCCTGCATTTCCAGGTACGGATCGCGCACCACCTGCACCTGGGGAAAGGCGCTGCGAAACACC
>CAZEIT010000066.1:0-8346 GCA_964512515.1 uncultured Desulfobulbus sp. | reverse complement strand
CAAAGCCGCTAAGTAGCACGTCATCGCCTTGGATGAGTGAGGATTTGGCTAGGGACAAAAATAATTCCACAGCCTGCACTGCTTGCGACTTAGTCAGGGTGGGATGGGTTGCATAAATTTTTTCCACCAAATCTGCTTTTGTCAGGGTACCCATGCATACTCCTCCGGCATGTCGCGCTGCTTTCTTTGCAGTTTGCTGGCGAGCGGGGTAGAAAATTTCTCGCTGCGCTCGCCAGTAGCTAACATCTTAATGGTTACGGCAAAAAGTGGAAAGCGTTTTTACCTGCATAACGCGCCGAGCGGCCTAATTCCTCTTCAATGCGCAGTAGTTGATTATATTTGGCTACGCGGTCACTGCGTGACGGCGCGCCGGTCTTGATCTGGCCGCTGTTCAGGGCCACGGCCAAATCGGCAATGGTGCTGTCCTCGGTTTCTCCCGAACGATGAGAGATGACCGCAGTGTAGCGGGCCCTGTGCGCCATATCCACTGCATCAATGGTTTCCGTAAGCGAGCCGATCTGGTTGAGTTTAATAAGAATGGAATTGCCAATGCCTCTGGCAATACCCTCTTTAAGAATACTAGTGTTGGTCACAAAGATATCATCTCCCACCAACTGGATGCGGTCGCCCAGTGCTTGAGTCAACTTTTCCCAGCCTTCCCAGTCACTTTCATCAAGCCCATCTTCAATACTGATCAGCGGATATTTTTTTGCCCAGTCTGCATAGAGGGCAATGAGTTCTTCCGCTGATTTTTTGGGGTGTGCCTCTGCCTGAAGCACATAGAGTTTATCCTCTGCAGAGTAAAACTCGCTGGAGGCAGCATCAATGCCGATGAACATGTCTTTTCCAGGCGCATAGCCAGCCTTGGTGATGCCTTCCAGCAGCGATTCCATGGCTTCTTCATTAGAGCGCAGATTGGGGGCAAAGCCGCCTTCGTCGCCACCTGCGGTGGCCAAGCCCTTCTTTTTCAAGACAGCCTTCAGAGCATGAAAGGTTTCAGCTCCCATGCGCAGGGCCTCGGCAAAAGAGGCTGCTCCGACAGGAAGAATCATAAATTCCTGAATATCCACATTGTTGTCGGCATGGGCGCCGCCATTGAGGATGTTCATCATGGGCACTGGCAAGACTTTGGCGTTGACACCACCAAGGTAGTTGTAGAGCGGTAGTTCCAATTCCGCCGCCGCTGCCTTGGCCACGGCGAGCGAGACGCCGAGAATGGCATTGGCGCCCAGTTTTTCCTTGTTGTTAGTGCCATCCAAATCCAGCATGATCTGATCAATCAATACTTGCTGGGTGGCCTCAATGCCCAAGAGATAGGGGGTAATGGTGTCATTGATATTTTCAACCGCCTTGAGCACACCCTTACCACTATAGCGTTTACTGTCGTTATCGCGCAGTTCCAATGCTTCTCTGGTGCCGGTGGATGCACCGGAAGGCACGGCTGCCCTGCCATGGACCCCGCTCTCAAGAAAAACCTCGGCCTCAACTGTCGGGTTACCGCGTGAATCCAGGATTTCCCTGGCTTGAAGGGCAATAATTTCACTCATGATTGTCTCCTCTCTGCGTGGGTCATTGATTGGGTACGATTAGACAACGCTTGCGATTTTAAAGATGGGCAGATACATGGCGACCACCAGTCCGCCAATCATACCACCAAGGAAGACCATCATAAAGGGTTCAATCATGGCTGTCAGATTATCTACGGCCTGATCCACCTCTTCATCATAAAAATCAGCCACTTTTTCAAGCATGGTGTCCAGTGCACCAACAGACTCGCCCACATTGATCATCTGTACCACCATGGGTGGGAAAACTCCAGATTCTTCCAGGGGTTCGGCAATGGGGCGGCCTTCGGCAATACTTGCCGATACACGAAGCACGGCGCGTTCGATAACCTTGTTGCCGGCCGTGCGGGCAACGACACCAAGCGCGTCCAGAATCGGTACACCGCTCTGTAGCATGGTGCTCAGGGTGCGGGTGAACTTGGATACAGCCACCTTGCGCACCAGAGAGCCAACAACCGGTGACCAGAGGATCGTGTTATCTACCTGCAGCCGGCCTTTTTCCGTATTGTAATATTTTTTAAAGAGCCAGATCAGGACAACAACTGCTGGAATAACATATAAAATATACGATTTAAAGCCGCGGCTCAGGTTCACGACAATCTGAGTGGGAGCAGGCAGGGTTGAGCCAAAATCCGCAAACATCTTGTCAAAAACCGGCACCACAAAGATGAGGATAACTGCCAGGATCAACAGGGAAATAGCTAAACAGATACCAGGATAGGTCATGGCACCCTTGATGCGTTTTTGCAGGGCCATGGCCTTTTCCTTGAAGGTGGCCAGGCGGGAGAGGATGGTGTCGAGTATACCGCCAAGCTCGCCGGCCTCAATCATGTTACTGTAAAGATTATCAAATATTTTAGGATGCTTGCGCATGGAATCGGCCAGGGTGGTACCAGTTTCCACATCGCTTTGAATCGCAAGAAGCACCTTTTTAAAGGTAGGATTACTCTGCTGTCTGGCCAAGATTTGCAGGCACTGTACCAAGGGAAGGCCAGCATCAATCATGGTGGAAAGTTGACGAGTAAAAACAACCACATCCTTACCGGTGACCTTAGGCTTGAATATGGCGATATTTTCAAACAGGTCTTTTGGTTTCGGCTTGATGACCGCATCTTCAATGCGAAGCCGTTTGAGATGGGCGCGAACTCCGACTTCATCAATTGCCTCTATCTGGCCCTTGCGTTTTTCGCCATGGATGTTTTTCCCTTTCCAGACATAAATAGGCATACAGAACTCCTTGCACAGGCCGCAAAAAATTGGGGAATGAGAATAGGTTTGACAAGCAGAGGTTTTTTACGTATACAACGCACTTTGTATTTATGGACGAACACGCGCAGGAACTACGTGCAATATTATAGGCAAATGCACTTCCTGATTCAAGAAAAAGATGATATTTTTTCAGGAGTTGGACAATGGCAACAGAGGCTACGGCAAAATTCAAAAATGGGGTTTTTCAGACGGTGGTGGAGCAGTGTGAAGGATGTGATCGCATCGTTGCTTTGGAAGAAAGCAAGTATTGTGACACCTATGCCAATCCTGCAGCTAAATGGCGGCTCGGAATATGTAATTTTGCTACCCATGCCAAGCCCGAAGTTGAAATAGCGACTGTTCGCATCAACCCGCTCAAGGCGGCCAAGCGGGCTTCTAAACGAAAATAGCTTGGCTAGCGCTTGAAAAAATTTGAAAAGCGACTGCTGGTGGCTGCCTAGCAGGTATAGCAAAAGCAGTTTTGATTACACCCCGGATGCATGGCTTTGCGCTCCGGGGTGCCATTGTTTCTACTTTCTGCCTACACCCGTGTAGGCAAAACCAAAGCGCCGTACCATATCCGGTTCGTAGACATTGCGTAAATCGACAAAAACCGGTTCGCGCACAAGCCCGCGCAGGCGTTCCAAATCCAGGGCGCGATATTGATTCCATTCAGTCATCAGCACCACACAATCCGCACCCTCCGCAGCTTCATAGGCTGAAGCAACATATTCGATTTCTTCTGGCAAGATTTTTTTTGCCTCTTCCATCCCCTGCGGGTCATGTGCGCGGATACGCGCCCCTTTTTCCAAAAGGGCGGGCAGGATGGTCAGCGAAGGGGCATCGCGCATATCATCAGTTTCCGGCTTGAAGGTGAGACCAAGCACGGCAATAATTTTGCCAGTTTCAGAACCTCCGAGCATTTCTCTGATTTTTCGCACCATCCTGGCTTTTTGCGCGGCATTGACCTCCACCGCAGCCGCAACAATGTGAACATTTTCACCATACTCCTGCACGATCCGCATAAGGGCCAAAGTATCCTTGGGGAAACAGGAACCACCGTACCCTGGACCAGGATGAAGAAATTTGCTGCCAATACGACCATCCATGCCAATGGCCTTGGCCAGGTCAATAACGTTGGCGCCAACCACCTCGCAAATTCCTGCAATTTCGTTGATAAAACTGATCTTGACCGCAAGAAAGGCATTGGCTGCGTATTTGGTGAGTTCAGCCGTTTCAATGCCGGTGCTGACGATGGGGGTGTCGCGCAGGAAAAGCGGCTTATAAATTTCCCGCAAAACCTGTTCCGCCCGATGGGACTCCACCCCGATAACCACCCGGTCCGGCCGCATAAAATCGTTGATGGCTGCACCTTCCCTTAAAAATTCTGGGTTCGAGGCCATGTCAAAGTCTGCCTCCGGATTCGTTTCCCGGATAATTCGTTCAACTTGGCGAGCGGTGCCCACCGGAACCGTACTTTTATCGACCACCACCGTATAGTCACGCAGTAAAGGCGCCAATTCCTTGGCAGCTGCATAGATATAAGTGAGATCGGCATAGCCATCGCCACGGCGGGAAGTTGGTGTGCCGACCGCAATAAAAACAGCGTCAGCCTCCGGAATCGCCTGAGCCATTTCAGTGGTGAAGTGCAGGTGGCCGTCGGCTACGTTTTTCTGCACCATTATATCAAGACCTGGCTCATAAATGGGAATTTTGCCATTATTGAGTGCAGTGATCTTTTCCGAAACCTTATCTATGCAGGTGACTGAATGGCCGAATTCGGCAAAGCAGGTGCCGGTCACCAGGCCGACATAGCCGGTGCCAATCATGGCAATATTCATGGCAACTCTCCTGATTGGGGACGGGTACCGAAAATGGCCGTGCCCACTCTGATGATGGTGGCGCCTTCCTCTATGGCGGCGGTGTAGTCGCCTGACATGCCCATGGAAAGCTCTACTTGATGATTGTTGAAAAAAAGTTCTTTCTGGGCGTGTTGCTCAGCAAGTTGCCGCAACTGCCTAAAATACGAGCGGCTCGCCTCAGGGTTGTCGAAAAAGGGTGGCAAGGCCATAAAACCATGGCATACAAGATGCGTACAGGCAGCGATGCTTTCAAGCAGTGGGCCGATTTCCTCAGGCATTATCCCGGCTTTTTGCGCTTCTTCGCCTATATTGACCTGGACCAGGATGTTGAGTCGTCGTCCAAGCGAGCATGCATGCTCGTTGAGGCGCTGGGCCACCTTGAGCCGGTCAACGGTTTCCACCATATCAAAGAGCGCAGCCACATCGCGACATTTATTGCTTTGCAGACGACCGATGAAATGCCAGTTCGCTCTTTTGCCGAGAAGCGGAATTTTCTCCTGTGCTTCCTGTAAATAATTTTCGCCAAAAAGTAACTGGCCGCAGTCCATGGCTTCTTTGACCAGGCTGGCCGGAACCGTCTTGCTGACCGCCACCAGCTTGACAGAGCCGGGCTCTCGTTCAGCCTGCAGCGTAGCCTGACTAACCGAGTGCAAAACCTGTTCGAGCTTTACGCAAATAGAAGTCATGATTGGGCACAATTGTTGATGTGAAACAGGGTACAGGTATTGGCTGTTGTTTGTCGGGCGACTTCCTCCAGGGAAAATCCTTTAAGCTCCGCGACTTTTTTTGCAGTGTGCACCAGATAGGCCGGTTGGTTGCGCTTGCCACGGTACGGCACGGGCGCAAGGAAAGGGCCATCTGTTTCCAGCATGAGGTAGGTAAGATCAATGGCTTGCACCACCTCGTGCAGCATGGTGGCATTTTTAAAGGTGACAACGCCAGAAATGGAAAGCATGAAGCCCAGGGCAATCATCTCCTCGGCAAATGCGGTGTCGCCTGAAAAACAGTGCATTACCCCGCCTCGGGGCAGGGGACCTGCCTGCCTGATCAGGGCTGCGGTATCTACATGGGCATCGCGGTCATGGATAATTACGGGTAGATTCAGATGTATTGCCAGTTCCAACTGCTGGAGGAAGGCCCGCTGCTGCACCTTGGGTTCAGCATAGTTTTTGGCGTAATCAAGACCTATCTCTCCATAGGCCACCACCTTGGCTGTTTTAGCTAAATCTGCCAGCCTGGTGAGGGATTGTTCGTTGACCGCTAGAGCTTCGTGGGGATGAAAACCAATGCTGGCAAACACGCCTGCATGTTGCTCGGCAAGGGCGATGGCAGCAACTGAAGACTGGTAATCAATACCAATGGTCACCACCTGGGTAACTCCGCAGGCACTGGCGTCTAAGAGAAGTTTCGTCACTTCATCCTGGTAGGGAGCCATATCCAGATGGCAGTGGCTGTCAATGAGTTGAACGGCGCAGTTGCCGTCAACTGAAGGGGTAGGGGATAAGGTCATGTAGGTAAAAAACGATATGCTGAAGCAGAGCGGGTGGGATTAGTGGAATACAATCATTATTGACATCGCGAAGGGATTTTTTTACAACTGCCCAATTAACAGATGATCACGCCTGCGAGAAAATGTCTTGCCCCGTATTATAAACACTAAATTATGTATGGTATGTTAGCTTGTTGCAATAAACAAATCAGTGTACCTTCTTCACCTAATGTCCTCAATAGTTTTATTTCTTTACGACGGCTGGACACATTCAGCCCCAGCAATCAGAGCTTTCACAGAGAAGGAGCGCCCATGAACAGAAAAAATCTCAGAACAATACTGGTTTTCGCCTTGGCAATTATTCTGCTGAGCACTGCCGGTTGCGCCACCCGCAAGAGAAGCAATCCCAGCATGGATCCCTCTGGCCTGGATGGCGCCATGCCTCAGATAAGCAGCTTTGCTGATGACATCAGGGATATTCCCATCCCTGCTGAGCTCAAATGGCAGCGCAACGATTCCATGGCAATCAAAACAGAATCCTTCCGTGGCGGCGTACTGGTCTATACCGGCAATGCCAGCATTCTCTCTTTAAGGGATTATATGGTTGCCGCAATGCGTGATAACCAGTGGCGCATGGTGGGTGAGACCTCATCAAAAGATATAATGCTGGCCTTTGTCAAACCCAGTAAGACCTGTATGATGATTCTCTCCGATTCATTCTTCAAAAAAACGAAACTTCACATGTATATCGCTATTGACAATGCCAGCACAGGCAATGTCAATCCGTTTGGAGAAGTCATTCCTCAATAAGGTTGCAGCACATGGCTGGTTTGCAGGGCAAGCGCATTCTTTTGGGAGTTACCGGGTCCATCTCAGCTTACAAAGCTGCAGAATGGACCCGGGCACTGGTTAAGGAAGAGGCACTGGTTCAGGTGATCCTCACCGAGGCGGCCGAGCGTTTTGTGCCTGCTCTCACCTTTGCCGCGCTCTCAGGTACGTCGGTGCATCGCGACATGTTTGCGGATAACCCCGAAGCCCTGATGGCACATATCAACCTGTCCAGGGAGGCGGATGCGCTGGTAATTGCACCGGCAAGCGCCCAGACCATTGCCCGGCTTGCGGCCGGCATGGCCGACAATTTGCTGAGTACCGTGGTGCTGGCCGCGCGTATACCGGTGCTGGTATGCCCGGCCATGAATGCAGCCATGTATCACCATCCCGCCACCCAGAAGAACATTCGCCGTTTACGCCAATTTGGTTACCGGGTGTTGCAGCCCGGCAGTGGCGAGTTGGCCTGCGGCGAAGTAGGGGATGGCCGGCTACCGGAATGGGATGATGCCAGAGAAGCACTACTCAGTATTTTTGCCCCTTCAGATCTGCGTGGTCTCAAGGTGCTGGTCACCGCAGGTCCCACCCGCGAAGCTATTGACCCGGTGCGCTACTTAAGCAACCGCTCCAGCGGCAAGATGGGATTTGCCCTGGCACGCACCGCCATGCGCCGAGGAGCTTCAGTGACCCTGGTCGCAGGCCCGGTCAGCCTGCCTGATCCGCCTGGAATGGAGGTGATTAGAGTGCAGAGCGCCCGCGAAATGGCTGAGTGTGTTTTTGCCCGAGCCGAGCAGAGCAGAGTGATTGTGAAGGCTGCGGCAGTGGCCGATTTTATGGTGGATGCACCAGCCGAACACAAGGTAAAAAAATCCGATGATGGCCTGCAGCTTGATCTGGTGAAGAATATCGACATCCTGGCTGAACTTGGCAGTCGTAAGAAGGCAAGGCAGATCTTGGTTGGATTTGCGGCAGAAAGCCGGGATCACCAGCAGGAGGGAATGCGTAAGCTGCAAGAAAAAAACCTTGATCTGATTGTGGTCAATGACATTTTGGGTTCACAGAGTGGTTTTGATGTCGATACCAACCAGGTGACCCTGATTGACCGCAACGGCAGTCATGAAGTGCCGCTGATGAGCAAGGAGGACACAGCTGATCAAATCTGGGATGCGGTTCGCGCCATGCTGGCTGCAGAGGATGGCAGCCCGTTCAGCTGAAGCCAGCACAATTGTGCAATTATGGAAATAAGCCGCTCAGAACAAAAAAGGCAGATGCAGCAGCTTGAACAGCTTGCCTCAGCCTTGGTTGCCCTGCCCAAACAGGTGCAAGACCAGCTACCTTGTCCGGAAGAAATAAT
>CAZEIT010000065.1:0-8349 GCA_964512515.1 uncultured Desulfobulbus sp. | reverse complement strand
GGAACGCGCCCTGCGGGTGCTGGATGGTGCGGTGCTCATCCTCTGTTCCGTGGGTGGAGTGCAGTCGCAGTCCATTACGGTCAACCGTCAGATGACCCGCTACAAGGTTCCCCGTATCGCCTTCATCAACAAGTGCGACCGCACCGGCGCCAACCCGAACCGGGTTGTACAGCAACTGCGCGACAAGCTTAATCTGAATGCGGTGATGATGCAGATGCCTATAGGTCTTGAGAGCGATCTTGAAGGCATGATCGATCTGGTGGCCATGCAGGCGGTCTATTTTGATGGCGAGCAGGGCCAGGGGCTGCGTCGTGAAGAAATTCCGGCACATTTGCTTGATGAGGCCAAGGCCAAACGCGAAGAGCTGCTCGATGCGGTCTCCATGTTCTCCGATGAGCTGATGGAGCTGATGCTTGAAGAGGGCGAGATTCCCGAGGCGCTGATCCATGAGGCCATCCGTAAGGGTACCCTGGCCCTGGAATTAACCCCGGTGATGATTGGTTCTGCCTACAAGAACAAGGGTATTCAGCTGCTTCTGGACGCGGTTGCCGCTTACCTGCCCACTCCGATCGATATCGAAAATACCGCCCTTGACCTGAATAACAATGAGGCGGAAAAACGGGTGAGCAACGATCCAGGCGACCCGCTGGTGGCCCTTGCCTTTAAACTGGAAGACGGCCGCTATGGTCAGCTTACCTATATCCGCACCTATCAGGGTGAGATCAAAAAAGGCGATACCATTATCAACAGCCGCACTGGCAAGAAGGTGAAGGTCGGACGACTGGTGCGCATGCACGCCGATGAAATGGAGGAGATCGAAGAGGCTGGCTCCGGCGATATTGTTGCCCTGTTTGGCGTTGACTGCGCCTCTGGCGACACCTTCTGTGCTCCGGAGTTGAGCTGGTCGATGAGCTCGATGCATATTCCAGCGCCGGTTATTTCCTTGGCCATCAAACCGGTGGATAACAAGGCGCAGATCAATATGTCCAAGGCGCTCAACCGCTTTACCAAGGAAGACCCCACCTTCAAAACCTATGTGGATCATGAGACCAGTGAGACCATCATTTCCGGCATGGGCGAGCTGCATCTTGAGGTATACATAGAGCGCATGAAACGCGAGTACAAGGCCGAGGTGGAAGTGGGCGCGCCGCAGGTGGCCTATCGCGAGACTATCACCCGGCGGGCGGATTTCGACTACACCCACAAGAAGCAGACCGGCGGTTCGGGCCAGTATGGCCGGGTGGCAGGTTTCATCGAGCCTCTTGAAGAGGGCGAGTACGAATTTGTCGACCAGATTGTCGGCGGCGCCATTCCAAGGGAATTCATCAGTTCCTGCGACAAAGGCTTCCAGAAGTCGCTGGATAAGGGTACGCTTACCGGCGCGCCCATCACTGGGGTGCGAATCACCATCAATGACGGCGCCTATCATGCGGTGGATTCGTCTGACGTGGCCTTTCAGCTGGCTGCCATTGGCGCTTTCCGCCAGGGCTACGACAAGGCCGGGGCGGTGATCATGGAGCCGATCATGAAGGTGGCGGTGGAAGGGCCTTCCGAGTTCCAGGGCGGCGTCATGGGCAGTATCAACCAGCGTCGCGGTGTGATCATCGGTACTTTTGAAGAGGGCAGCTACACCGTGGTCGAGGCGGAAGTGCCGCTGGTGGAGATGTTTGGCTATTCCACCACTCTGCGCTCCCTCACCCAGGGCAAGGCCGAATTCACCATGGAGTTCGCTACCTACAAACAGGTGCCCAAGGGCTTGGCGGACGAGCTCATCAAGGCCTTCAACGAAAAGAAAAAAGAATCCTGAGCCTGATCAGCAGGCGGGCAATCGCTTCTGGAGTGAATGGTATGGCATACACAGCACTGACACAGCAGAATCCGCTCAGGGTTCTCAATATGAGTAAAGACAGCCAGATGGGGCTGGTCATGGCCCGGGCAGGCCTGGGCAAGACCGCGCTTCTGGTGCAGATCGCCCTTGACGCTATCCTGCGCGGCAAGCGGGTGATTCATGTAAGCATCGGGCAGAGCATCGACAAAACCAAGGCCTGGTACGATGACATCCTGCAGTTGATTCTGCAGGGCCACAGCGTGGACAGACCCCATGAGTTGATCGACATGGTGAGTCGTCACCGCATGATCATGACCTTCCAGGCCTCGGGTTTTTCACGCTCCCGTCTGGAAGAGCGTCTCAATGATCTGGTGCTGCAGGATATTTTCCGGCCCAACTGTTTGATTGTGGATGGTTTTGACTTCGCCACCGCAGACCGGGACGCGCTGGAGGACATCAAAGCCCTGGTTGAGGGCATGGGCCTGCAAGCATGGTTTTCCGCTATCCGCCACCGGGATGATGAGCGGGTTTCCCCAAATGGGGTGCCTGCTCCTTGCCATGAAATCGACGATCTGTTCGATACTGTTATCCTGCTGATTCCGCAGGCAGATGCAAGCGTGGAGCTGCAGTTCATCAATAACAGCAGCGAGCAGGCTGTCGGCGGCAAAGGGCTGCGCCTTGATCCCACCACCATGATGGTCAAGGAACGCTAAAACTTTGATCTTCCCAGAAAGCGGTCTGGGCCGCTTTCTGGTTCACCTTCATCTTTCATCCCCATGCGCTTTCGCCCCTGCATTGATCTGCATGACGGCAAGGTGAAGCAGATAGTCGGCTCCACCCTGGGCGAAGAACCCTCCTCACTGCGCACCAACTTCTCCTCCCCGCATCCGCCCTCCTTCTATGTCGACCTCTACCGGCGCGACAATCTGTACGGCGGACATGTGATCATGCTTGGGCCTGGCAACGAGGCCGCGGCCATGGAGGCCCTTGCCGCCTGGCCAGGCGGTATGCAGCTCGGCGGGGGGATTACGGCGGCTAATGCCGCTCATTGGTTAGAACGCGGCGCGTCACATGTCATTGTAACTTCCTGGATTTTCCATGACGGTCAGGTTGATCTGGATCGCCTTGAGGAGCTGGCGCTCCTGGTTGGCAAAAATCGCCTGGTGCTTGATCTCAGTTGCCGCTGGCGAGATAACGGGTACTATGTGGTTACTGATCGCTGGCAGCGTTTCACCAGCCTGCGGTTGGGGGCAGAGTCGTTAGCCAGTCTGGCCGCCTATTGCGATGAGTTTCTGGTGCATGCGGTGGATGTGGAGGGCACCTGCACCGGCTTGGACGAACGTCTCCTGCGCTTACTGGCAGATCACACTCCGCTTCCCACCACCTATGCGGGCGGCATTGCTACCATGGCGGATATGGAACTGGTGCAGAAAGTTGGCGCTGGCCGCATTGACGCCACCGTTGGTTCTGCTCTGGATATTTTTGGCGGCAGAGGGATCGCATATCGGGAACTGGTGACCTTTCATGGACAGCAGCCATGACCCCCAACGTGCAGGAAAAGGCACTGGCAGCCATAAAGCTGGTGGTGAGCGAAGATTTGTACCGGGCCTTTCAGCGCTGCGTGTGGATACAGATTCACGAGAGTGGGCGAACCCAACTGGATCTCATGGATGAGGTTGTGCGTGATTTTCTGCGCAAATATGGGTGTTAATCTGCTTGGAAACAAAGATGTCGCACGAGCCTGATTATATAAATTTCATTGAATTGCCTATTCTGTCTCCAGGATTGCTTGCTCCGGTTAAGGCCTTCTACAGCCAAGTTTTGGCCGATCCTACCAGGACTGGGGCAAAGATTACAGCGATACTACCGATAGCGGCATTGGCTCCGGTCTTAATGCCGATCCGGCGCATCAGAGCCATGCTCCGCTTCCGGTTCTCTACACGCATGATCTGGAACGGAAACGGCAGGAAATACTTACTGCTGGCGGAGTCATCACACGGGAAATATTTTCCTTCCCCGGCGGCCGTCGTTTTCACTTTAAGGACCTGGCAGGCAATGAGCTTGCGCTGTGGTCTGAAGTCTGAACAGCAATGCCTGCTAAAACAACATCTGGTGTCATGCGAGGGGACTCATGAGCCAAAAAGAGCTTGACTGCCGGGGCCTGCCCTGCCCGCAGCCTGTATTGCAGGTAAAGGATGCTCTGGAGCAAGGAGCCGGATACCTTGAAGTGCTGGTGGACAATGAAGCCTCCAGCAAGAATGTGCAGCGTTTTGCCAGCCGCATGGGGCATTCGGTGCAGATGGAACGCCTGGGCGCCGACGACTACCGCCTCAGCATCACGGTACAGGAAGGGAGGGCGGATAGCGGCGTTCAGCCACAGACCGAGGAATTTCGGTGCGATCTGCCCGCTCCGGATGGACGGGGCGGACTGGTCTATGTGATCAGCGCAGATACCATGGGCCGGGGCAATGAAGAATTGGGCTGGGCCCTGTTGCAGACCTATGTGCAAACTATTGCCAGCATAGACCCTCTGCCTGAAGCTGTCATCCTGTACAACAGCGGGGTTCGGCTTGTGACTGCCGACTCCGGGGCCCTTGAAGCCCTGCGCACCTTACAGGCCAAGGGCGTTGAAATTCTTGTTTGTGGAACTTGTCTTGATTTTTACCAACTCAAATCAGCCATGCAGGTAGGGCAGATTTCCAATATGTTTGCCATTATGGACGCCACTGTCCGGGCGGCCAAGGTGGTCAGCCCGTTATGAGCGCAGCGGCTGCACTGTGGCGGTTCTGAGTATTACTGAGGTTGTCATGCGTTATCTTACTTCTTGTATTCTGACAGTCCTTCTTCTGTTCGCACCTGCTCCTGGCTGCGCCAAAACGGTATCCGAGCCCTTTGACTTTGAGCGCAATCAGCTTGTCGCCTACATGGTCAGCCAGCAACTGGCGTCTCGCCATTTTGGCCATGAACGGATCAACGATCCTCTTTCCTTCAAGATTTATGATCTCTATCTGCGCCAGTTGGATCCACGCAAACGCTTCCTCTTGCAGGCGGATCTGCAGGAGCTGAGCACGTTCAAGAACCGCATCGACGATGAACTTAAAAGCGGGGATATTCGTCTGCCCGACGTGGGCCGGCGTCTCTTGGATGCGCGTATTCATGAAGTGGACGCCTTTATTGACCCGATCCTTGATACAGGCTTTGATTTTGACCTCAAGGAGACCCTTGAAGTTGATCCGAAAAAGCTGGACTTTGTTGGGGATAAGAAAGCCTTACGGGAACGCTGGCGTCTCTCTTTGAAAATGCAGGTGCTGGATAGTTTTTTTGAAGCATTTGAAGACAAAAAAAAGGCTGAGCCTGAGAAATATCAGCAGGCAGACCCTGCCGCGCACCCGGAGCTGATGGCTGAAACCATGCGCAAGGTTCGGGAAAGTAGCCACCGCTCGATGCAACGTCTGCTCCAACAGACCAGGCAGGACCACTATGACCGCTACTTTGATGCGGTGGCACGTGGTTTTGATCCGCATTCCAACTATATGCCACCCACAACCAAGGAGGATTTCGATATCCAGATGAGCGGTTCCCTCGAAGGGATCGGCGCTCTTCTACGTGAGGATGAAGGGTTGATCAAGGTGGTGCGGATATTGCCCGGCTCTGCAGCAGAAAAACAGGGGCAGCTGCAGGCCGAAGATACCATTCTAAGTGTTGCGGAGAAGAAGGGTGAGCCGGTAGATATCTCGGAAATGCGTATTCGCGAAGCAGTGAGCCTGATCCGGGGGCCCAAGGGAAGTGAGGTGGTGCTGACCGTGCGCAAGCCTGGCGGGGGCAGGGTGAGTATCGCCATTGTGCGTGATGTGGTGCGGCTGGAGGAAACCTACGTGAAATCCGCGTTGTTGCACAGCGGCCAGGGAAAACCCATTGGCTATATCCGCATTCCGAGCTTTTACAGGGATTTCAACGCCGACGGCACGCAGGGGCCAGCCCGCAATGCCACGGACGATACCCGCCGCATTATCCGGCAGTTAAAAAAAGCAGGGATTCAGGGCCTGATTCTGGACTTACGCAATAACGGCGGCGGAGCGCTTGACGACGCGGTCAACATCTCCGGCCTGTTTCTTCCCGGCGGCCCGGTGGTACAGGTGCGGGATGGTGAAGGCGCAATCACTGTGCGGGCTGATGAGGATGTCAATGTGGAGTATGGCGGCCTGATGGTGGTGCTGGTGAACCAATTCAGCGCTTCGGCATCGGAAATCCTGGCCGCTGCCATGCAAGATTACGGCCGGGCACTGGTCATCGGCAGCAAGCATACCCATGGCAAGGGCACGGTGCAGGCCATGATGGATTTGAACCGATATCTGCCCCTGTTCCGATCCCGCAAGGTGAGCGATTTGGGCGCCTTGAAGATGACTATCCAGAAATTCTACCGCATCAATGGCGGCTCTACTCAGTTCCGCGGGGTTAGCCCGGATCTGATCGTGCCGTCCATGCTGGATCACCTGGAAAGCGGTGAACAGTATATGGATTATGCCCTGCCCTGGGATCAGGTGCTGCCGGTTCCTTATCAAATTTGGCGGGGCCCTGTATTTGACCGGCTGCAGGCTGAGCAGGAGGGTATAAGCTGGGTTGCCAGCAGTCCGAGTTTTCAGAAAATTTTTGAGGAAAGTGAAAAGGCCAGAGTTCGCGCCCAACAGACAGTGGTGACGGTCGCGGCAGATGACATGTGGCGTGAACGCCAGATACTTGCCCAGGCGCGCGAAGAGGCTAAAGCGGCTGGTCTTCTGGAAACACCGGACGAAGAAGAAAAGGAAGGCGCTGGCCCGAAAAACAATGAGAAGAAACTGGAGGAAACTCTGGCGCTAGATCCCTATGTGCAGCTCTCTCTGGAGCTGTTTACAAGTGCGGCAAAACAAAGTGATTCCACCGGTGCAGGCCATTGATTTTTTTTCTTGAAACAACCTATCAATCATGCTAGAGCTGTGCTGTATGAATCCTCATTCATTTTTTTACTGTGTGCAGGCAAGTAATTACGCTTCAAGGGGTGAGGATTGATGGCAGCATATGCAGACCTTGCCAGGATACTGGCAGCCAAGCAAAAACAGATAGTTGAGCTCTGGCTCGAAAGAACCCTGAACAGTTATAAATCTCCGGGTTTTTTTATAAAGTCGCAGGATTCTTTCGCCAATCCTGTGGGCATGCAGGTTCGTAGCGGCTTGACGACAGTGTTCGAGCTTTTGCGTGATGAGGCCGGGCCAGATACCTATGCGCGGCCGCTGGATCTGATCGTGCGCATCCGGGCGGTGCAGGATTTTTCCGCATCCCAGGCAGTTGTTCCCTTCCTTGAGCTGAAATGGGTGGTCAAAGAAGTGCTGGGAGGGGATGTTCAAACCGGTCCGCTGGTAAGCCAGCTTAATGAATTCGATTGTGCGGTCGAACGGGTGGCGCTGATGGCATTTGATCTGTACTCTCAGTGTCGCGAGCAACTCTACCTGAATCGCATTCATGAGTTGAAGAGTGGCAGGGCCAGATTCACAGATGGTGGTTGTCCCTCCCGTTTGCTGGATGCCGATGGCTCAGCAGGGGGCTGAATAAAGAACAGTAGGAGCAAGTCCTGTCCATCCAGAAGGACAGCGAACCTGCCTGCATACAGGCAGCAACGGACTGATTTGCGGTTGTTAAAATGTAAGTGAAGGAGTGATCGATGAAGTACGCCTTCCCGCTGGCGGCAGTTACTGCCCTAATCCTGATTGCCTTGATAGGAGTGCAGATCCCCGGAATGCAATACCTTTTCGGCGTGGTCATTCCCTATCTCGCTGTGGCCCTGTTTATAGGGGGCTTCATTTATCGAATTTACCACTGGAGCAAGTCCCCGGTACCCTTTAAAATTCCGACTACCTGTGGACAGCAGTATTCTCTTCCCTGGATCAAGCAGGATAAGTTGGAAGCACCGGTTACCACGGCGCAGGTAGTGGCCAGGATGGCACTTGAGGTTGTGCTCTTCCGTTCTCTCTGGCGCAACACCAAGGCAACGGTTTATGACGGGCCTAAGCTGACCTACGAATCCAGCAAGTGGCTGTGGCTCTTCGGCATTGTTTTTCACTACAGCTTTCTGGTCATCATCCTCCGCCACCTGCGCCTGTTTTTGGAGCCAGTACCGGGGTTTGTTGCCTGGATGGAGACCATGGATTCGCTGCTCCAGATTGGCTCGCCGCTGATGTATATCACCGATGTCACCATCGTGCTGGCGCTGGGCTTTCTCTTTGCGCGCAGACTCAGTAATCCGCAGGTGCGGTATCTTTCGCTGGCAAACGATTACTTCCCGCTCTTCTTGCTGCTGGCGATTGCCGGTTCCGGTATCCTTATGCGTTTCTTCCTGCGCACTAACGTGGATATTGAGGCGGTCAAGCAGCTGGCACTGGGTCTGGTTACCTTTCATCCCACCATCGTGGCAGATATCAGTGCACTGTTCTACGTGCATCTTTTTCTGGTCTGCGTGCTTCTGGTCTATTTCCCCTTCAGCAAACTCA
>CAZEIT010000064.1:0-8355 GCA_964512515.1 uncultured Desulfobulbus sp. | reverse complement strand
GGAAAAACTGACAGCAGCAAGTGAAGAAGAAGGTATTTGTTAGCTGAGCATAATCAATAAAATAGAGAGCCAGGCCGAAAGGCTGCGGTTTTTGCATACGGTTAGTTGAACCTGCAGGCAACAAGAATGTGTTGCCGCAAGCGGCTATTATGCTGAAAAAAGGAGGTTGTCATGTTGAAAAAAAATATGCTGGCTGTGCTGGTCCTTTGCGCTGTAAGCGCCTTGGTCGCCTTCAGCATGAGTGGCATGGATGCAAAACCTGTTGTTGCAGCCAAGGCTGGAACAATTGCCGCAACTGCCGAAAAAGCCGGGCCATTTTCCCTGGTAGATGCGGCCGAGCGCGATCTGGACGGCTCGCCCGCGCTGGCGCTCACTTTTAGCGAGCCGCTTAACAGCACCGTCTCCTATGACCGCTACATCCAGGTGCTGCGTCTGCCTTCGGATGCAACTGTCAAATCCGGGGAGGCGGAGCAGAGCGAAGGCGAAGCAGACGATGAGTCTGCAGCCAAGCCGGCCACTGTCGAAAAAATCAGCACCAGGGACTTCCCTGGCGCTGAACCTGTGCAGGGCGCCTGGGTGGTGGGTGATAATCCACGTCTGCTCTACTTCCCGCATATCAGCCCGGAGAGCCGCTATGTGGTGGTGATTGCGGCCCAACTGGTAGACAAGCTCGGCCGCGCCTTGCCCGGTGGCGAGGCTTATCTCATCCGCACCGCAGCGGTAAGCCCGGCCTACTACTTTGCCAGCCGCGGTATGGTCTTGCCTGCAAGCCAGAATGGCGGCCTGCCGGTGGTAACCGTCAATGTGCCGGAGGTGGATGTGCAGTTTCTCAAGGTGCGGGAAGAGAAATTGCCTGCCTTTCTCGACCAAGTGATCAGCTCGCCGCCGGGTAAGGTGGTCTCCGATATCCGGGAAGACAACGGCGAGGATCGCTATGACGATGATCGCACTGATCTGCGCGGCGCGATTGACTACTGGACCCTTGATCGCATGCACGAACTCAGCGAGAGCGTGTACAGCGGTCGTTTTGTCACCGAACAAAAAGCCAACCGCCGCAGCGTTACCTTTCTGCCGGTGGAGGAAATCAAGGAACTGAATCAGCCTGGCGTGTACGTGGCGGTGATGAGTGAGCCGGGCCGCTTCCGCTATGAGTACCAGGTTACCTATTTCTATGTCAGCGATCTGGGCCTGCATGTACGTTTGTTCCCCAAAAGCGCAGACGTGTATTTAAGCTCGCTTTTGAATGGCCGCGGTGTGGCCCAGGTGGAGGTGCGCTGGCTGGATGCTGCGGGCAAGCAATTAGCTCGCGGTCTGACTGACAAGGAGGGCAGGGCGCATTTTTCGGTGCGGCCGCAAGCCGCAAAGGTTATCCGGGCCCAACTCGGCAACCAGGTAGCCATGATTGCCCTTAAGGAACCAGCGCTTGATCTCTCTGAGTTCAGTATCAGTGGCGAGCCGGGCAAACCGGTGCGGCTCTTTGCCTGGTCTGGCCGCGATCTCTACCGGCCGGGCGAGCGCTTCAACATCTCTGTTCTGGCCCGCGATGCCGATGGTCGCAGCTTGGGCCCTTTGCCGGTGCAGGCCATCCTTAAACGGCCAGACGGCAAAAAACAGTTTACCGCTTCCTGGCACTCTGGACAGTCTGGGCAGCCCGGCCAGTTTGCCGGTTATTATCAAAAAACCATTGAACTACCGCTGGATGCGCCCACCGGGTTCTGGTCGCTGGAACTGCGCGCTGATCCGGCCGACCGGGTGGCTGCCACTGTGTACCGTTTCGGGGTGGAGGAGTTTTTGCCGGAGCGGATGAAGCTTGAGCTGAACGCGGCCAATGAAAATCTCGATCCAGAGAAAAAACTGCCTGTGCAGGCCAGCGGCACCTATCTTTACGGTGCGCCTGCGGCCAATAACCGCCTGATCGGCGTGGCCCAGTTCAAACGTAACAGCAACCCGCTTGAGACGGTATTGCCAGGGTTTGTTTTTGGCGACGCCAACGAAGAAACTCTTAATGTCCGCCAGGAGTTGGCCGAAGTGCAGCTGGACGCGGAGGGCAAGGGCGAGGTGGAGGTGGATCTTTCCGCTGCGGCCAAGCGCAATTCGCCGGTGAACGTGCATGCCACTATCAGCCTGTTGGAAAGCGGGGGCCGCCCAGTGGTGAGGAGCCTTGAGCGGGTTCTGTGGCCGGCTCAAGTGCTGGTGGGCGTGCGACCGCTCTTTGTGGGTGACTATGCCCGTGAAAATGCGCCGGTGCAGTTTGAGGTGGTGCGGGCTGGGCAGGATGGCAAGCTTCTAGCCGCATCGAGCCTGCCGGTGCGTCTTTTCCGGGAAAACCGTAACTACTATTGGCGTTTTGATGATGAGCGGGGCTGGAACACCGGCTTTACCGAAACAGATGAGCTGGTGGCGACCACGGCCGTCACTATTGCTGCCGGGCAGCGCGGTGGTCTGACCCTACCAGTGGAGTATGGCCGCTACCGCCTGGAAATCAGTGATCCTGAACATGGCCAAACCATGAAGTACCGCTTCTATGCAGGATGGAGCGCCAAGGGAGACGAAAGCCAGGGCATCCGGCCCGACCGGGTGGCCTTGAAGCTGGATAAGCCAGCCTATCAGGAAGGGCGCGATCAAGCCCTGCTGACCATTACTCCGCCCCATGGCGGTCAGGCGCTGATCACGGTTGAAGGTGATCGCACCCTGTGGACCAAGCGCATGCTCATGCCTGCAGGCGGTACAACGGTAAGCATTCCGGTGGATGCCAGCTGGCAGCGCCATGACCTGTACATCAGTGTGCTGGTGTTGCGACCAGGAAGCGAGGGCGACCGCGTTACCCCTGCGCGCGCGCTTGGCATTGTGCCTCTGCCGCTTGAGCGCGGCAGCCGCGCCTTGCAGGTTGCTTTGGAAGCACCCGCCAAGATGCGGCCCGAACAGGATCTGCAGGTGCGGGTCAGGGTGCCGGAAGCAAAGGGCCAAGAGACCTTGCTCACCCTTTCGGCAGTGGATGCGGGTATCTTGAATATCACCAATTTTGCAACGCCAAACCCTTTTGCCTTCTTTTTCGGGCAGTTGCGCTATGGTGCCGACCTGCATGATATTTATGGCCGCCTGATTGAAAAAATGGCAGGCAAGAAGGGCAAGTTGCGCTACGGCGGTGATGCAGCCCCCAAAACCACCAAGGGCCTGCCAAAAAAGGTGCGCCTGGTGGATCTTTTCTCCGGGCCAGTGCAGCTTGATGCCAATGGCGAGGCCATCATTACCTTGCCGGTGCCGGACTTTAACGGCACCCTGCGACTGATGGCCGTGGCTGCCACTGCAGACAGCTACGGCTCAGCCGAAAGCGAAGTGGTGGTGGCGGCTCCCCTGGTGGCCGAACTCTCTACCCCACGTTTTATCAGCGTGGGCGATGAGGCTGCTCTGGCCCTTGATCTGCACAATCTTTCCGGCGGCCGCGCCGTGCTTACGGTGCGCTTACCTGCCACCCCGGGTTTGCTTATCCACAATCCAGAGCGGCGTCTTACCCTGGCAGATCAGCAAAAATCAATCCTCAGGTTCAACATTCAGGCGGATAAGCAGTTCCTTGGTCTGGCCGACCTGCGGGTACAGGTGGAAGGCACAAGTGGTGCTGGCCCGCTCAAGCTGGAGCGCAGCTTTGCCCTGCAGGTGCAGCCGCTTACGCCCGAGCAGCAGCAGCGCAGGTTTTATGAGGTTCGCTCTGGCGCTGCCTTCACCATCCGCGAGGCAAGCCTGGCTGGCTTCATACCCGCTTCGGTGCAGGCCCATCTGAGTCTGTCTGATACGCCACCTTTGGATGTGCGCAGCGCGGTGCAGGGCCTGCTCAGCTACCCATATGGCTGTGTGGAGCAAACCACCAGCAGCGCTTATCCGCATCTTTTTATAGATGAGGACAGGGCGCGCTTGCTGGGACTCAAACCTTTTACCCTGGCTGAGCGCAACGAAATGATAGCCAAAGCCATCAGCCGTCTGAGTGCGCAGCAGGCTGCCAGCGGTGGTTTCAGTCTGTGGGGCGGGGCAAACAACAGCGAGTACTGGTTGAGCGCCTATGTGGCCAACTTTCTGCAGGACGCGCGTGACCAAGGCTTTGAAGTGCCTGCCGCCATGCAGAAAAAAACCATGGACTTTCTCCTTAAGGAGCTGCAGGAGGGGATTAGCGGCATAAGTGGTGAAGCAGTGCAGGTTGATCCGGAAAATCACTGGCGAGATTGGCTCTACGCCGGCTCCGGCCGCTTTAACGTGCTGGCCTATGGCGGCTATGTGCTGGCCCGCGAAGCCAGAGTGCCGCTCTCCACCCTGCGTCAGCTCTATGAGTTGCGGGGCTCTGCAGCTTCTGGCCTGTCTTTGGTGCAACTCGGTCTGGCCCTGCACCTGATGGGCGATGCCGACAAGGGCACCGTTGCCATCAGCGAAGGTTTGCAAAAGCCGCGCCTGCAGGGTTACTGGTGGGGAGATTACGGCAGTGATCTGCGCGATATCGCCCTTGGCTATGCGCTCCTCAAACAGCATGGGGTTGAGTTTGCCGGACTGGATTCCCTGCTTGTACTTGTGGCTGGCGAGCTGAAAGAGAATTCCTGGCTCAGTACCCAGGAGAAAATGGCTGTTTTCCTGGCAGGAGGCAATGTCTTTACCGACAAAGCCTCTGCAAAGGAGCCGTGGCGGGCCACGGTACACAGGGCTGCAGGCGCGCAGGAACTGGAGGCGCGCGCGAGCATGATTCTGCCGCTGACAGCAGAGGAGTTGGCCGCAGGCCTGCGGCTGCACAACAAGGCAGAGCGGCCGCTTTATGCCGAGCTGGTTCTCAGCGGCCGTCCGACAGCGATGCCTGTTGCCCAGAACCGCACCATCAGCCTGTCACGCCAGTTGTTCAGTGCAGATGGCAAGCACATTACTGGCGACCATCTCCAAAGCGGCAGCTCCCTCATCGTGCATGTACGCGTGGACAGCCCAACGCCCATTGCCAATGCCCTGGTGGTGGACCACATTCCAGCAGGGCTTGAAATTGAAAACCTCAATCTGGTGCAGGGCGAGGGCATGGAACAACTGGTACTTGGTGATATGAACGTGGCGGAGATCATGACAGACAGCAAGATACTTCACCAGGAATTCCGGGAAGACCGCTACGTGGCAGCTCTGAATCTGCGCAAATCCCAGGATCTGTTCTACCGGGTGCGGGTGGTAACGCCAGGCCGCTATACTTGGCCCTCCATCTATGCCGAGGATATGTACCGACCTGCCATCAACGGCATCTTTACCGGTGGAGGGAGCATCACCATTACCGAGGGTGGTATGCAGTAACAGGTGTCTTCCAAGGCAGAAAATATGAAGAGCAGGATACGATAGCCAAGGTTTCCTGCTCTTTTTTTGTTACAGCGAGGAAGGTATATCAGATTATTTTTTTGAAACTTGCAGAAGCAAGACGGTTATATTGTCCTTTCCTCCCGCTTTGTTGGCACTTTCTACAAGTTTGTGGCCTCGTTCAGAGAGATCAAGGTCTTGATTGCAAACAATAGAAGAAATGGCATCTGCATCCAACATCGAGGTGAGTCCATCGGTGCAAAGCATAAAAAATTAAAATGCTCAAGAGTGACGTTCTCCATACGAAACGGTGCGTAAAACAGCTTAGCCATAATGGCTCACAGCTGTTTGAATGCGTAAGTAGAAAAGAGAAGCCTCCTTGATACTCTTTCTGATGAAAACGAAAACGTGCGTGCTATGGCCGCCCAGGCTTCGAAACGGTCGAGGGTCGAATTGGCTGCAGAAGAGTGGGGTAAAGCCGAAAAAAGAAAGGGAGTTTTGCCGCTCTCTAAGCGACGAAACCCCCTTTTTTAGTGCTGTGTAAATAGCTTATTCCAAATTCAGATCACAGAAATGAATCAGGGAGACAAGCGAAATGCAATGCAGGTGTACATAGAGGTACGTCCTGCGAGCATTTGCCAAAGCCGACACAGATAAGCTTTGTGTAGAATTGGACTATTTGTCTTTGTAGGTGAAAGTCATTTTGTCTTTCTTGCGGTCCACCAGCGCAGTGCCACCCTTGGTGAGTTTGCCGAAGAGGATTTCCTCGGTCAAAACATCGCCAATCTCCCTCATGATGAGGCGGCGCAAGGGCCGCGCACCAAAGGCAGGTTCATAACCTTCCTGGGCCAGCCAGCGCCGGGCTGCCTCGCTCAACTCTATGCGTACCCGTTTTTCAGCCAGTTGTCCTTGCAGTTCGCGCACCATCTTGTCCACCACCTTTTCCACGGTCTCGATCATGAGTGGTGCAAAGCTGATAATGGCGTCGAGTCGGTTGCGGAACTCCGGTGAAAACAAATTCTTGATGGCCTTTTGCTCCTTGCCGCTGGAATCGCCGATAAAACCGATACTGCGCTCGCTCATCTCGCGGGCGCCCGCATTGGTGGTCATGATGATGATCACGTTGCGGAAGTCGGCGCGACGGCCGCTGTTGTCGGTCAGGGTGGAGTGGTCCATCACCTGTAGGAGGATGGAAAAGATATCCGGATGCGCCTTTTCGATTTCATCCAGCAGGAGCACAGAATAGGGGTGTTTGCGGATGGCATCGGTGAGCAGGCCGCCCTGGTCAAAGCCGATATAGCCTGGAGGCGCGCCGATGAGTCGGGCCACGGCATGTTTCTCCATGTATTCGCTCATGTCAAAGCGCTCAAAATGCACGGAAAGCGCAGCGGCAAGTTGGCGGGCCACTTCGGTTTTACCAACCCCGGTGGGTCCGGCAAAGAGAAAGGAACCGGTGGGTGATTGCGGATTGCCCAAGCCTGCGCGCGAGCGTTTGACCGCCTGGGCCAGGGTGGCAATGGCCTCGTCCTGACCGTAGATAACAGACTGCAGCTTGCCTTCCAGCAGGAGCAGGTCTTCGGTGTTGCTGCTGGTTTTGCTGGTCACCGGCACCCTGGCAATACCTGCCACCACGTCTTCAATGTCGCGCACCATCACGGTTTTTCCGGTTTTACCGGCCAGGCGAAAGGCCGCGCCCACCTCGTCCATCACATCAATAGCCTTATCCGGCAGAAAACGGTCATTGATGTAGCGTTGCGCCAGTTCTGCTGTGGCGGTAATGGCGTTTTTTGCATAGCGGATCTGGTGGTGTTCCTCATAGCGGGGCTGCAGACCGCGCAGGATGGCGCAGGTGTCTTCCAGGCTGGGTTCTTCAATATCAATCTTTTGGAAGCGGCGGGACAGGGCGCGGTCCTTCTCGATCTGGTTCTTGTACTCCTCATAGGTGGTGGAGCCGATGCAGCGCAGGGTGCCTGACTGCAGGGCTGGTTTAAGCAGATTTGAGGCATCCATGGAACCGCCGCTGGTCGCGCCGGCGCCGATAATAGTGTGCATCTCGTCAATGAAAAGGATGGCCTTGTCCTTGGCTTCAATGGCAGCCACCACTTCCTTGAGCCGTTTTTCAAAGTCGCCGCGGTACTTGGTGCCCGCCACCAGGGTACCAAGATCGAGCATATAGATTTCCGCGCCCGAAAGGAGATCTGGCACCAGCTCTTTAGGGTTTGGTTTTTCTTCCTGCCGGGCAAGGCTGTCCTTATGGATGCGCAGGGCCAGTCCTTCGGCCATGGCGGTCTTGCCCACACCAGGCTCACCCACCAGAAGAGGGTTGTTCTTTTTGCGGCGGCACAGCACCTGCATCATTCGCTGCAACTCGCGATCACGGCCAATAAGCGGATCAATGCGGCCTTCAGCGGCCCGTTTGGCAAAGTTGACGGTAAAATCCTCAAGCGGATTGCCGCTTGTCTTCTCGTCAGCCTTTTTGGGCCGATCTCCTCCGGGTTGGGGCTGCTTGCTGGTGTCTGTACGCATGTGTTCCGGCAGGCCGTGGGAGATATATTCCACCACCTCCATGCGGCCCACGCCCTCGGTGCCTAAAAAATACACCGCATGGGAATCCTGTTCGTTGAAGATGGCCACCAAAACATCGCCGGTATCCACCTGTTTTTTGCCGCAGCTCTGTACATGGTTTACCGCGCGCTGCAGCACCCGGTTAAAGGCCACGGTTTGTGCCGGTTCACCGGCAGCATCCTTCAGAACCGGCATGCCCCCGTTGAAGAAGCGCTCCAACCGTTCTTTCAGATTATCGTTGTTGCCGCCACAGTTGGAAATAATGTGGCGGGCAAGGTCATCATGCAAAAGACCGTAGAGCATGTGCTCGACGGTGACATATTCGTGACGGTGAATTTTGGCCTCTTTGATCGCCTTGATCAGGGCCAGTTCCAAATCTCTGCTTAACATTGCTGGTGTCCTCAGCGGCGGCGCGGCGGCTATTCTGCCTGTTCAGTGCCTGACACGCGCCAAAGGGGCAATCAGGTATCTCGTTCCAAAGAACAC
>CAZEIT010000063.1:0-8401 GCA_964512515.1 uncultured Desulfobulbus sp. | reverse complement strand
GCCCAGATGGAACTGCACACCCTTTCCACCCAGAGCGGCTCTCTGCTGGAAAATTTCATGGACGGCCTGAGCCGTTTTTTCAAAACCCGTGGCCTTTACCTATTTCTGGGCCTGCTTGCCTTTGCCTTCACCTTTTTTCTCCTGCGCTACCTGATCAGCCTGCTTCTGCGCCACCTGCCCAAGGACAAGCATGGCCGGCCACGCATGTATGCACGGCTCATCACCATTTTTGCCCACTTTGCCTCGATCTTTCTGGCCATGATTGCCCTGCTCGCCGTGTTCTATATCGTGGCGGACTGGTTCATGATCAGCCTGGTGCTGCTGCTCTTTATCGGCATGCTCTGGGCGGTACGCCAAACCCTGCCAGGCCAGTGGCAGCAATCCCTGCTTATGCTCAACATGGGCCCGGTGCGCGAGGGCGAGCGCCTGGTACTGGACAGCGTGCCCTGGCGGGTCGACAGCCTTGGCGTTTTCTGCCGCATCTCCAACCCAGCCCTTGACCAGGTGCGGCGCATACCCATTGAACACATGCTCAAGCTCGTCTCCCGTCCCTACGACCTGGAAGAGCCATGGTTCCCCTGTAAAAAGGGCGATTATATCAAACTGGATGAAAACACCGTGGTTCAGGTCAGCAGCCTTTCCCATGAACAGGTGGAGGTGGTGCGGGCGGGCATGGCCACCATCTACCCCACTGCAGATTTTCTTGGCATGGCGGCAGCCAACATGAGCCAGAAATTTACGGTCAGCACGACCCTGGGGCTTTCCTACGACCTGCAAGCGGATGTTACCGGACACATCCCAACCATACTGCGCAGCTACCTGCAAAAGAGACTTGACGAAGAAGGGTACAGTTCCAAGTGTTTGAGCATAACCTGTGAGTTTGGTCTGGCCAATAATTCCACCCTGGATATCTCTGTTATCCTTGAATTCGAGGGTGATATGGCCAGCCTCTTCTACAGGTTACGGCGGGCGCTGCAGCGCTGGTGTGTGGATTGTTGCACCGAAAACCAGTGGGAAATACCTTACAACCAGATCGTCGTGCATACTGCAGCGCAGGCGTAAAACACTACCGGCTCAAACAGCATGCTGAACGAAGACCATATTCAGGCCCTGCGCGATATTGTGGGGGCAGACCATGTAGCCACCAGTCGCACGGCCCTGCTTAGCCACTCCTTTGACGCCACCCAGCGTCAGTTTATGCCCGAGGTGGTGGTCCATCCGATAAGTACAGAGGAAGTGGCGGCCATCGTGCAGCTTGCGGCCCGGCATCGCCTGCCGCTTCTGCCCCGGGGTGCGGGCAGTGGTTTCAGCGGCGGCGCTCTGCCGCTGCGGGGCGGGATCGTAGTGGTGCTCACCCGTATGAACCGCATCCTTGAAATTGACAGCGATAACCTTGTTGCTGTGGTGGAACCCGGCGTGGTCACCGCCAAACTGCAGGCGGCAGTGGAAAAGGTCGGCCTTTTTTATCCGCCAGACCCGGCCTCCAAGGATTTCAGCACCTTGGGCGGTAATATTGCGGAATGCGCAGGTGGGCCCCGCTGTGTCAAGTATGGAGTTACCCGCGACTATGTCCTTGGGCTGACTGTGGTAACGCCAGACGGTGAAGTCATCCACACCGGCGGCCGTACCATGAAAAATGTGGTGGGCTACGATTTGACCAGGCTCTTTGTGGGCTCGGAAGGCACGCTGGGCATTGTGACCGAGATCATTCTACGACTTTTACCCAAACCCGCAGCCAAACGCACCATGCTTGCCACCTTCGCCCATATTGACGGCGCAGCAGAAGCGGTGTCCGCCATTATCCGGGGCAGGATCATTCCAACCACCCTTGAGTTCATGGATGCCTCGGCCATAGAATGTGTGCGCGGTCTGCCAGGCATAGAGCTACCCGAGGATTGCCAGGCCCTGCTGATCATCGAGGTGGATGGCGATAATGAGCAGCTCGGCCCGCAGCTTGATCGTATGATTACTCTGATGCAGCCGCTCGGCCTGCTCAGGGCCACCATTGCCCGCGACAGTGCCGAGGCCGAAGCCCTGTGGCGGGTGCGTCGCAGTGTCAGCCCCAGTCTGCGCAAGCTGGGGCCCAATAAGTTCAATGAAGACGTTGTGGTGCCCCGCTCCAAGGTGCCGGAGATGATCCGGGCCCTGGATGGCATTTCCCGGCGTCTGGGCGTGCCCATCATCAACTTTGGCCATGCCGGCGATGGTAATATCCACGTCAATGTAATGGTGGATTTGCGTGAGCCAGGCATGCAGGCCAGGGTGGATGAAGCCCTGGCCGACATCTTCCACACCACGGTCGCCCTGGGCGGCTCGGTCAGCGGGGAACATGGTATCGGCCTTGCCAAGCAACCCTACATTGCTCTTGAGCTGGATCCGCCTACCCTGGCAGTGATGCGGGCGGTGAAGACCGCCCTTGATCCGCAGGGTATCATGAATCCGGGTAAGATATTTCCGGAAGCAAGCGACTTTGCCCTGCCTGTAGCTGAGGCGAGTCAAGCTGGATGAGCGTGCATGACATCCACAAAAGCCTAAGCGATTACAGTCGCGAACTGGGCGAATGCGTACGCTGCGGGGCCTGTCAAGCGCAATGCCCAGTCTATCTGGAAACCGGCAAGGAAGGCGCGGTGGCCCGGGCCAAGATTGTGCTGGCAGCGGAGATGCTGGCCGGCAGAATGGAGCTGGATCCGGAAGCCATCGACGATCTCTCCCTGTGTCTGCTCTGCGGGGCCTGTGTACAGAACTGCCCCAACCATGTGCCCACCGATGCCATTGTGAGCGCGTTGCGGCGCGAGATCAGCGCCAAAAAAGGACTGAGCCCCATTGGTAAGGGTGTCTCGGCCCTGACCGGCCATCCGCGCCTGCTGAGCAGTCTTGTCCGTAGCGCCGGAGTTTTTTCCTCCCTTCTCTTTAAAAAAATTCCAGCCACCAGTGGCCTGCGTCTGCGCTTTTCGCCAGAGAGTTTAAAAGACCGCATCCTGCCACCACTGCCCAGGCGAAACCTCTTTGCCCGCCTGCCCGAGCGCCTGCAAGGACAGCCCGGCAAGGCCACTGTAGCCTTTTTTGCCGGCTGCACCATAACCCACCTCTACCCGGAAATGGGTGAAGCAGCGGTGCGGCTCCTGCACCGGCTGGGCTATACCGTACTTATCCCGCGCAGCCAGGGCTGCTGCGGCATGCCGGCACTTACTTCCGGCAACGGAGACTTGGTGCAACAGTTGGTCCACACTAATGCCACAGCCTTTTCCGGAGAAAAGATCGACGCCATCCTCACGGCCTGTGCTTCCTGCGGCTCTACCCTGAGCAGGTTCTACAACGAGATAAAGGGCGGGGCAGCAGGTGATTTGCCCAAAAAATCCATGGACATCCATGCCTTTCTCAATAAAGAAGGCTGGATTGAGCGCCTGGCCAGCCTGCCCAAAGCCGAGAAGCGGATGCGGGTATGTTATCATGATCCCTGCCACCTGAAAAACCACGGTATTACCGCAGAGCCGCGTGCGCTGCTCGCAGCCCTGCCCACGGTGGACTATGTGGAAATGGAGGGTGCGGCCCTGTGCTGCGGCCTGGGCGGCACCTTTGCCGCCAGCCGGCCAGAAATCAGCCAGGGTATTGCCGGCCGTAAAATACCGGGGCTTGCCGCCAGTGGCGCAGACCTGGTGGCAAGTAGCTGCCCGGGCTGCATCATGCAACTCTCCGGCATTATTCACCAGGCTGGACTGCCCATGCAGGCGATACACACCATGAACCTTGCCTTGGCAGCTTGTGAGGATAACCTTTGTGCTGCCTTATTCGGCGGCGATTCCGGCCATTTGGCCAGCCCATACTAAGAGACTAATTTTGCGCCCATGAGTTCCCCACAAAAAAATCCCCTGCTCGAATTTTTCGCCTCGGTGCAATTGGCCCTGTTTCTCCTCTTCCTGCTGGCCACCACCTCCATCATCGGCACCATTATCCCGCAGAACGCACAACCTGGTCTCTACTTTGAGCAATACGGGCCGGTTGCGGCCCGTTTTTTCGAACTGCTCGATATTGGCGACATGTACAACTCCTGGTGGTTTCTGAGCCTCTTGGCCCTCTTTGCAGCCAACCTGATTGTGTGCAGCCTTGACCGCATTCCCAGGGTGATTCAGCTAGTCAGGCGCGACAACCTGGCCACCACCACAGAGCAGCTTGACCGTTTCAGCCTGCGACGCAGGCTGGACAGTTCCCTACCTGCATCTGAGCTGACAACCCTTGTCCGCCAATTCTTCAAGGAACAGGGCTGGAAACCCCAGGAACGCGTCACCGACGGCAATGACGGCAGCATGCTCTTCTTTGCCCAGAAAGCGCCCTGGTCACGTTTCGGGGTCTATGTGGTACATGCCTCCATCCTGGTGATTCTCGCAGGCGCTATTTTGGGGTCGCCCGCCTTTGCCAGAAAAGTGCTCAAGCAGGACAACTTTGCCTACAAGGGCTTTGTCATGCTGCCCGAACAGACCAGCACAGACCACATCATGACCAACCGTGGCAATATGCCCATCCACTTGGGCTTTACGCTGCGTTGTGATCATTTCCATATCGATTTTTACGACAATGGCATGCCCAAAACCTACAGGTCGCTGGTAACGATTCTGGAAAATGGCAAGGAGGTGTTGCAGCGGGAGATCGTGGTCAACAAACCTTTGAAATACAAGGGGGTGACCTTTTACCAGTCCAGCTATCAACCCTACCCGGACTACACCGTTCAATTGAACAAAAAGCCGGAAAATATCACCCTGACCACAACTATCGCGCCTGGTCGCGAAATGCATTGGGATGAGGGCGGCCTTACCTACGGCATCATCAACCGGGAGCGCCAGGGTGAAATCACCAGGCGGCTCAAGCTGTGGCTGCATGATGGAGAAGGGGAACCTTCGCAACTCTGGGTAGACATGAACCAGGAAACCGTGATTGACCGGCCAAGTGGCCAGTATGTGCTCACCATCAAGCAGGTGTACGCCACCGGCCTGCAGGCTGCCAAGGATCCGGGCGTGTGGCTGGTCTACCTGGGCTGCATGCTGATGCTTATCGGCTTATATATCGCTTTTTTTCTCTCCCACCGGAAGCTCTTTGCCCTGGTGGAAAAGAGCGAGGCTGGCAGCCGCCTGCTTTTGGCTGGAACGGCCAATAAAAACAAGGTACACTTTACCACTCTCTTCAACCGGATGGCGGACAAGCTGGCCCAGCGCACATCCTCTCTTCAGCCGTAAGGACTCACCATGGACAGCTCCTTCTTGTTCGGTCTCGCCATGATCGCCTATATCCTGGCCTCTGCCATGTATATAGGCGGGTTTCTCTTTAAGGCGCGGCGTCTGAGCCTGGCCGGAACCTGCATCACCTGGGGCGGTGTGGGCTTGCACAGTTTTGCCACCCTGCTGCGCTGGCAAGAAACCCATCAGGTGGGCGACGGCCATGCCCCCCTGACCAACATGTATGAATCACTGGTCTTCTTCGCCCTGTGCATTGCCCTTATCCATCTCTATCTCGAACACCGGCACAAGATGCGGGTGCTGGGCGCCTTTGTCATGCCGCTGGCCGCCGTGTCCATGGCCTATGCCTCTTTTTCAGCCCGCATCGACGACAGCATCAAACCGTTGATCCCGGCGCTGCAGTCCAACTGGCTCATCGCCCATGTGGTTACCTGTTTTATCGGCTACGGCGCCTTTGCCATTGCCAGCGCTTTGGGTGTGATGTATCTGCTGAAACGGCCTCGGCAAGACCAGGAAGAACAGGGAGAGAACAGTTTCCTTCCCAGTCTGGCCGCGATTGATGAACTCATCCACAAGACCCTTATTTTCGGATTTCTCTGGCTGAGCGCAGGCATCATCACCGGCGCAATCTGGGCAAATGAGGCTTGGGGTACCTACTGGAGCTGGGATCCGAAGGAAACCTGGTCCATCATCACCTGGTTCCTCTATGCACTGACTCTGCACGCCCGTTTTACCCGCGGCTGGAACGGCACCCGCATTGCCTGGCTTTCCATTGTCGGCTTTGCGGCAGTACTCTTCACTTATTTTGGCGTGAATTTTTTCCTTTCCGGGCTGCACAGCTACGGGGCGAGCTGAGGATGAAGCTGAACAGCCGAATGAACGGGGCGTCTGTGTTCTTGACCATGCAGCAAGACGAGGTGATGTAATGCCGCCTGCGACCAAACACCTAGGATATGTGTTGATTTTCCTGGGCCTTTTTGCTGCACCGACCCTGCGCGGCGCGCATCCCGCATACGCAGCCGAGAACGGGGCGGCTGAGATGATGCTGGAATCAAAGCTTGACCGCGCTAAAAAGGCGAAACCCGCCTTTTTTCCCCATGGCAGCCATCAGGCCCGCCTGGAGTGCGCCCGCTGCCACCACGGCCAGGATGCACAGGGCAGGTTGACGCCGTTCAGCGCCGACCAGACCATAATCTCTTGTGAAAGCTGTCATAACAGTGCCAATACAGCCATGAAAGAGGAACTGAACACCTTTCAAAAGGCTGGTCATGCGCTCTGCCGTGCCTGCCATCAGGCCAGCAATGCCAAACTCGCCAAGTGCAGTGTCTGCCATAAAAAAGACGAGTAGCCACAATTTCCCTCGCCTCCTTGCTGCGCATCCTTGAACCGGTACTGCGTCAAATCCGCTGCAGGCACAGCCAGCTGAACCAGGCATAGGCGCACAGCCACAGGATCAGGAGGAGCAGAAACAGGTTCCGGTTTCTGCCTTGCCGTGGCAGGGCGCACAACAGGGCAATGGGCAGAAGGGGAATGAGCACACCCGCTACAAAGGTCGGCAGGGTGCGGAGCAGTTCCTGCAAGCCAAGAAAAAACCAGGGGCCGGCAATGAAAAGCAGGCCAAAACGGCTGGCCTCGATGGGAGCGTGCAAGACTGCAGCCAGGACCAGGGTAATCAGAATGAGCAGCAGGTGGTTGTGCATGGCTGCCCGGTATTTGCGCAGATGCGGCCACACGGTGATGCCGCCAAGCACCACCAGGCCAATCACATGGTGCACATACACCTTGCGCACCCCGCTTGCACCCAGGTCAAAGAGCAGGGCATTAAGGGCATTGCCAATCAGTGGGATGGAGACGCAGATATGTTCGGCAATCATGCCGGCAGCCTCACCGGTGGCGTCTCCGCGCAGGACATAGCCGGTGAACAGGAGCAAAATGGCAGCAGGCAGGCTGAGGCAAAGGCGAACCCAGGAGCTGCGCTTCATGTCTGCGCTCTTTTTCCACAGCACCATACTCAGATGCACCAGCGACAAGAGCAGAAAAAGCTGGCTTGAGTAGTAGTGCAGCGATCGCCAGAACGCACCATAGGGCACGATCAGCTCAATGGTAGTGAGCGAATAGAAGGCCTCTTTGAAATCGTAATGCAGGGCAAGGACGATACCCGATACGATGGACAAATAGAGGCTGATCAGGGCTGTGCCGCCCCAGCGGTGATCCCGCATGAGTGCAACGAGGCGCTGGCTGTAGATGCGCAATGCTGCAACCACCTCACATCTCCACAATATACGCGCTGATAACCCCGTCTGCGCCTTGTTTGAGGCGAACAGAAAATCCGGGCAAATCTTTTTCGGCTGGTCCCGAGAGGCGCTGGCCTTGTTTATTGAATTGGCTCTGATGGCAGGGACACTCGATCAGTTCCTTGTCTTCCAGGTAATTGATGCGACAGCCCAAATGGGTGCAGGTGCGAGAAACTGCCCAGGCATCGCTGCCCTGAACAAAAAGGAAAAAATCCTGACCACTGTGCACACCGCTGAGCGGCAGCGGAGCCGGCACTTCAGTCAGCCGTGGTTTACGCGGCATCTGGAAGGAGGCAAAGCGGATAAGGGGATAAATGAAGATGGCGGAACCAAGCGCTACGGCCCATTTCGCCCAGGCACGGAGCAAATTGCGCCGTCCGGTATGTATGCGAGAATGGGCATCCTGGCTGGATGGTTGCTGGGGTGTCTCTACCTCGGCCATCAGCTGAATTTCCGCTTTAACGCGGCTTCGACGTGGGCCGGCACCAGTCCGGCGACATTACCCTGGAAGCGGGCCGCGTTTTTGATGCCGCTTGAGCTGATATAGATCCATTCAAAACCGGTCATGAGAAAGACAGTTTCCACCGAGGGTGCCAGCCTGCGATTCATCAGCGCCAGTTGAAATTCATAATCAAAGTCGGAAATGGCGCGCAGGCCCCGGATAATGGCAGAGATGTTGTGCTGCACGGCGTAATCCACGATCAAGCCGCTGGTGTAGTCCACCGTTACCCGACCGTTAAAATCCTTGAAGCATTCCTGAATCAGCTCACAGCGCTCTTCCAGATTAAAGAGCGGATTTTTGCTCACGTTCAGGGCCACAATGATCGTAATCCTGTCAAAGAGGGAGAGCCCACGGCGGATAATATCCAGATGACCATT
>CAZEIT010000062.1:0-8447 GCA_964512515.1 uncultured Desulfobulbus sp. | reverse complement strand
ATGTGTTCGTATACGCATACTGGAGGGCTACTCGTGCAACGATGGAACACCGGGGACCGGATTGAAGCGAATTATTCCCGCGATGAGGTTTTAGAAGTGGTGAAATTCGCAGAGATCATCGCTTCGCTCGCTGTCATCGGAGTCGCACGCTTGGCCGGTTACGATGGACTTGCTCTTCGGACACTTGAGGCTTTCAAGAATCGAGTGGAAGCATGAGTTCTAACAACAGCATGCAGCCGACGCGAAAAAAGCAGCCCGCAGCTGATGCTGGACGTTATGTCTCTCCCTTTCTACCCCTGTTTTATCTTCTAAACAGATGCTTGGTAAATATTTCGGGGGTCTTCTTGGCCATCTCTTCAAATCACTCCGGCACCTGATTTCTCATACTTCCTTGCATCCTCTCTCCTGGCAGGGCGATGGTGGAGGATTTCCGTTGATCTGTGAAAATGGAATGAAATGCAAGGGTAAAGCGCTATCGACCTTTTTGCTTTGCAGAAGGGCATAAAAAAACCGGCCTCTTGAAACAAGAAGCCGGTTTTTGTGAATATGTAAATATAGTTGCTTACTCGGATTGCTTATTGATCAGCACCTCTTTGAGCGATTTACTCATGGTGAAGTGGAGAGTCTTCCTTTCCGGAATATGCATCATTTTACCCGTCTTGGGGTTCTTGGTGGTGCGCGGTTTACGGCTGCGTACGGAAAAGCTGCCGAAGCCACGGATTTCCACCCTCCGCTCCTCTATGAGCGCCTGGGTGATTTCTTCCAGGATAATGTCCACAGCCTGGGATATATCCTGTTTGTAATAATCCTCTAGGTGCTGAGACACTTCGTTAACCAGTTCACGCTTCAACATGCTCTCATTTCCTTCGGTAGACCACAGCGGAGCGCTTTAGCTTCGCCTGGCTGTATCTGATCTGATGGCAATATCTCCAGCAGGGCAAGTGTGGCTTGTTTGCCCTGCTGGAGATATTGTTTGAGTTTATTTCTGAGAGTTTTCTCCGGCAGCGGCCTTCAGCAGGTCGCCTAGAGTCGAGGGGCCTTCTTGGGCTTTGGGCATGTATTCTTCAGGAATAACGCCGTTGTTCTCCTCTTTTTCCTGCAGGGCCTTGATGGAGAGACCGATTTTACGATCATCGGCAGACACGTTGATCACCATGGCCTGCAGCTTGTCTCCCACCTTGAACATCTCAACTGGGGTTTTGACCTTGTCTTTTGATATTTCGGAGACATGGACCAGGCCCTCAATGCCTTCCTCCAGTTGGACAAAGATACCGAAGTCAGTGACGTTGGTGATAGCCCCTTCCACCGTGGAACCAATGGGATAGTTGGTAACCGCTGCCTGCCAGGGATCGGGCTCCAGTTGCTTGACACCCAGGGAGAAGCGCTCGTTTTCCTTGTCGATCTTGAGCACCACTGCCTGAATGGTCTCGCCCTTGGCATACTTCTCGGAAGGATGTTTGATGCGCTCTGTCCAGGAAAGATCAGAAACATGGATCAGACCATCGATGCCTTCCTCAATACCAATGAACACACCGAAGTCCGTGATGTTCTTGATCTTGCCTTCGATGATCGCACCAACCGGATAGCTCTCTTCCACCACATCCCAGGGGTTGGGCAGGAGTTGTTTCATACCCAGGGAAATGCGCTTGGTGTCTGCCTCCACTTTCAGCACCTGTACTTCAATGGCATCGCCAACACCGACAATCTTGGAGGGGTGCTTGGGTTTCTTTGACCAGCTCATCTCCGAGATATGGACCAGACCTTCCACGCCCTCTTCCAACTCAACAAAGACGCCATAATCGGTGATGGAAACTACCTTGCCTGGCACGCGCGCGCGCGGGGCGTACAACTCCGGCACCTGCTCCCAAGGGTCGGTCTTGAGCTGTTTGACGCCAAGGGAAATACGGTTGGAATCCTTGTCGTACTTCAGGATCTTCACCTCAAGTTCCTCACCAACGGTGTAGAGCTTGGAGGGATGCGATACCCGTCCCCAAGACAGGTCAGTGATATGGCAAAGGCCATCCATACCGCCCAGGTCGATAAACAGGCCATAGTCGGTGATGTTGGTGATGGCGCCGCGAATGATCTGGCCTTCCTGCAGGGTGTTACGCATCTGCTCGCGCAAGGCGCTGCGCTCTTCCTCAAGGATAACCCGCCGTGAAATCACCACATTATTGCGCTTGCGGTTGAACTTCAGAATCTTGAAGGCATAGGTTTCGCCAATCAGGGCGTCCAGATCCTTGACAGGACGCAGGTCGATCTGCGAATAGGGCAGGAAGGCCGGAACACCAATATCGACCGACATGCCGCCCTTGACCCGGCTGTCGATACGACCTTCAATAGTGCCGTCCTCTTCCTGGATGCGGGCGATCTGTTCCCACACCTTAATGGCAATGGCCTCTTCCCGGGAAAGCAGGAGACCGCCTTCTTCCTTACGCTTTTCTATGAAAACTTCGAACTGATCACCGATGGTAATCTCCCTGTCCGGATCTTCGTGCCGGAATTCAGCCAGGGGGATGTAACTCTCTGCTTTGTCGCCAACATCTATGAGCACTGCGTCGCCAGCCAATCCTACTACGGTGCCGAGCGCCACTTCTCCTACATTAATAACCGTATTGTTGTCATCCTGCTCAAAGAGCTCTGCAAAGCTAATGTCTTCAAAGGCGTTGTCATCCGCCGCCCCGGCGGGTTGAATTTCGTTTCGTGTCATGGGAGTTCCTGTGGTGATCGCTGTCAGCCTGGGAAAAGGTTAAAAAAAAAGAGGCATCAACCGCCGCCTCCACACAATAAAAGGAATGTTTACCAGATTGGTAACGTGAAAACAACTGTTTCTTCCTGTAGCGGGAACATTTCACAGAGAGAAAACACCGGTGCTGGAGCCGCCAAAAGAGGGGCACCAATAAAGTTTGAAAGCCCGTGAAGCGGGCTGATTGTGGCTGTGGAGCAGTTCTTGGAATGGATGCCCAACTCTTCGAGCAGGGGGCCAAAAAGCTCTTCGTGGGCTTGAAAGGCTTTGCGCAGGACGATGTGTAATTTGGGTAGGTCCTTGCTGTGTACGGTCAGGTTGGCACTGACTGCCAGGGCTTCGAGGTCGTAAAGGGTGCGCAGATTATCACTGGTGAGGATGTAGAAAATATGGCGGCGGTGCTCCATGGACATGGCGCACATGGAGGCATGGAAGGAAGAGGCATCCAAACTGCCATGCATATCCGCCTGATAAACAATGCAGGCAAAGCGGACAAAGCGCATGCGTTCCTGCGCCTCCTTCTGATTATCGGTGCAGACAAGCTGATAGCCAAGTGCTTTCAGGGTCTCCGCAATACTGTCGCGGTTGGCGCCGGCAGGGTAGAGCACCAAGGCCATGGGCACATCTTCCACCTTGCCGGTGTCGGTTACTTCACCGCCTGAAAGCCAGTCCAGAGGCGGCGGCGGGGGCGGCTGCACCGTTACTGGCGCGCTCTGAGCCGGTGGCAGCGGTTGTTCAGGCGTGGTTGCCGGTGGGAACGCAGCCTTGTCCAGGTCAATAATGCCGCTGCATTTCGGGCACTTGAGTTTCAACGCGCCTCCTGGGGGCAGCTTGCTTAAGGCCTGGCTGATTTTAGCCTGTTGATCGGCGGAAAGACTCAGTGGCGATTTACAATGGGGACAAGAGGTGCTCATAAGGTGCAGTACGGGGTGAAGCCATTGATTTCAAAAAGGTTGCGCGCAATTATCGATTTGCCAGTGACGCAAAAATCTGACGGTACCTTTTCGTTTACGACCAGCGCTCATTACCTTCCTCTTCGTCGCCCTCCATGGTCAGGCCTTCGATGGAGGAGGTGCGCTCGCCACGGGCGGCCTTGATCGTGTCCAGGCCGCGTTTCACCTCGCTGCGGTGCGAGGCGTAGGAAAGGGCAGTTTTTTCGGTGATGAGGCCTGATTGAAACAGTTCGATCAGGTGCTGATCAAAGGTGCGCATGTTGCGGGTTACGCCTTCCTTGACCACGTTGTAAAAGGTCTTTTCCTCGCTCTCACCGTTGACAATGAGGTCGCGTACCCGCAAACTGGTGCATAGCACTTCCATAGCAGCGATCCGTCCACCGCCGACTTTTGGTAAAAGTCGCTGGCTGACGATCCACCGGATGGTGTCGGCCAGACGATTACGGATTTGCGGTTGTTCGTCGGTCTCAAACATGCCGAGAATACGGTTGATGGTCTGGCCTGTGTCAATGGTGTGCAAGGTGGAAAACACCAAGTGACCAGTCTCGGCAGCGGACAGCGCGATTTCGACCGTCTCCCGGTCACGGATTTCACCTACCAGAATAACCTTGGGCGCCTGTCGCAGAGCGGCGCGCAGGCCACTGGCAAAGGTGTCGAAGTCTTGTCCCATTTCCCGCTGGTTGAACGTGGCCCGCTTGTGCGGATGTACGTACTCAATAGGGTCTTCCAGGGTGATGATGTGGATGTCCCGCTGCTCGTTGATACTGTTGAGTATGGCGGCCATGGAGGTGGTTTTGCCGGTGCCGGTGGCACCGGTGAAAAGGATCAGGCCGTTGCGCTCTTCTGCCATCTTGGGGAAGGCCTCGGGGAAAGCAAAGGTCTTGAAAGATGGGATCGAGGTCTCCAGTTTCCTCAACACCGCGCTGTAGGTGCCTTTTTGTGAGAAGATATTGACGCGGAAGCGAACTTTATCGTCCAGGGAATAGGAGAGGTCGCAGGAGCCCTTGGTAACCAGATCGTTGAGCAGGCGCTGGTTGCCGTTGATGAGGTTGAGAGCGAAAACCTCGGTCTGAAAAGGGGTAAGTTGCAGCACTGGCGGATGCACATCCACCGGCACCAGCACGCCATCGCTTTCTACCTGCAGGCTCTTGCCTACGGTAAGGTTCAGATCGGAAACCCGCGCGTGCTTGTTGAGCATGGCGGTGATCCAGTAGTTAATCTCCTGTTGTCGCATGGCTGTTCCCAGGATAAAGTGTCGCGGTAATGTACAGATTTCTATAATATCATCGTGATCGGATGGAAGAATTCAAGGAAAAAATGGTTTTCGAAGAAAATGGAGCAGATATGAAACAGAAACTGCGCAGCGCAACCAGTACGGAAGGCAGGCATATGGCCGGGGCACGGGCCCTGTGGCGGGCTAATGGACGCAGTGAGGAACAGATGGCCAGGCCGGTAATTGCCGTGGTCAATTCCTTTACCCAGTTCGTGCCTGGACATGTGCACCTGCATCAGATTGGCCAGCGCGTCAAGAAGCGCATAGAAGAGCAGGGCTGTTTTGCCGCCGAATTTAATACCATCGCCATTGATGACGGTATCGCCATGGGCCATCTCGGTATGCTTTACTCCCTGCCTTCGCGCGAGCTGATTGCCGATTCTGTCGAATATATGTGCAATGCCCATACCGCGGATGCCATGGTGTGCATCTCCAACTGCGACAAGATCACGCCGGGCATGCTCATGGCGGCCATGCGCTTGAATATACCGGCGATTTTTGTCTCTGGCGGCCCCATGGAGGCGGGCCGGGCCCTGGGTCGGCCGCTTGATCTGATTGATGCCATGGTTATGGCGGCGGATACCCAGGTAAGCGATGCCGATGTAGCCGAAGTAGAGCGCAGCGCCTGTCCAACCTGCGGTTCCTGCTCCGGCATGTTCACGGCCAATTCCATGAACTGCCTCAATGAAGCCCTTGGCTTGGCCCTGCCCGGTAATGGTACGGTCGTGGCTACCCATGCCGCCAGGCTTGGCCTCTTTGATGCCGCCGCCGACCGCATTGTCGAGATGTGCCATACCTGGTACGAGAAGGGCGACGCCAGGGTGCTGCCTCGCTCCATAGCCAGCCATGCGGCCTTTAGCAATGCCATGTCGCTTGATATTGCTATGGGCGGCTCCACCAATACGGTGTTGCATCTTTTGGCCGTGGCCCAGGAGGCGGAAGTGGATTTTACCATGAACGATATCGATGCCCTTTCCCGCAAGGTGCCCAATCTGTGCAAGGTTGCGCCCAGCTCTGCCTATCATGTTGAGGATGTCAACCGGGCGGGCGGTATTTTGGGGATCATGGCTGAACTGGACCGGGCGGGCTTACTGAATACCAGCGTACATCGGGCTGATGGCCTCACCCTTGCCGAGGCGCTTGCGCGCTATGACCTTATGCAGACAAGCGCAAGCGAAGAGGCCAGAACCCTGTACCGCAGTGCGCCTGCCGGCAAACGCAACCTGGTACTTGGTTCTCAGAGTACCCTGTACGATGAGCTCGACCTTGACCGGGAAAAGGGCTGTATCCGCAACCTGACCCACGCCTATTCCCTGGACGGCGGTCTGGCCGTACTCTTCGGCAACCTTGCGCCCAGGGGGTGCATCGTCAAAACTGCCGGGGTTGATGCCGCTATCCTCAAATTTTCCGGTGCTGCACGCGTATACTATTCACAGGAAGCGGCCAGTGCAGGCATTTTAGATGGTTCCGTACAGGCCGGAGATGTGGTCTGCATCCTTTACGAAGGCCCCAAAGGCGGACCAGGCATGCAGGAGATGCTGTACCCCACTTCCTACCTCAAATCCCGCCATCTGGGCGCAGCCTGCGCCCTGATCACGGACGGCCGCTTTTCAGGAGGCACTTCCGGCCTCTCCATTGGCCACGTCTCGCCAGAGGCGGCAAGTGGCGGCCCAATTGCCTTGGTGCGCGACGGCGACCGCATTGATATCGATATCCCAGCTCGCAGCATTACCCTGGCAGTCAGTGAAGAGGAACTGACGAACCGACGGCAGCAAGAGGAGGCACGCGGAGCCCTGGCCTTTACTCCCCAGCGTGACCGGGCGGTATCCAAGGCTCTCCAGGCCTATGCCCGTTTTGCCGCTTCAGCCGACAAGGGAGCGGTACGCGAACTCTAAGAGATGACCATTCCTTCTAATAGACCAAGCCTGCCTGCGGCTACCGGTGCCCGTGAGCAGGATCTCTTGTTCCGCAATAACCCGGTGCGGGAGGATTTTGCCTTTAACGAGGCGGTAGCTGCTGTTTTTGATGACATGCTGCATCGTTCCGTGCCCTGTTACCAGTTGGTGATTGAAGCCATGGCGCAGATACTTGCCAGGCGGCTTGGAGATGGCTCGCTGGTCTACGACCTTGGCTGTTCAGTGGGTACGACTCTGCTGCTTCTGGCCGAACAACTGGCAGGGCGTAATTTCCGCTTCCTTGGCATAGACAAGGCCCCGGCCATGTTGGAGCAGGCACGGCAAAAGGCGGAAGCCCAGGAGCATGCAGCCTGTCTGCGCTTTGAGGATGGCGATATCACCACCTGTGCGCTTAGCGGCGCCAATGCCATCCTCTGTAACTACACCCTGCAGTTTCTGCGGCCAGTGGCGCGGCAGGCCTTTGTGAACAGGGTTTTTGCGGCACTGCCGCCAGGCGGCATTTTTCTGCTCAGCGAAAAAACTATTGCCCATGCCCCGGGCTTGAACCGGGATTTTATCGCCATCCACCATGACTTTAAAAGGGCACGGGGCTATACGGAGCTTGAAATCGCCGCCAAGCGGGAGGCCCTTGAAAATGTGCTGGTCCCTTTTTCTGTGCAGGAAAATATGCAGTTACTCAACAGCGCCGGTTTTGCTGAGGTAGAGTCTTTTTTTACCTGGTTTAATTTCAGCTCCATTGTGGCACTGAAAAAGTGAGCCTGCGTTGAATCTCGACTGGATACAGCACCTGCCTGCAGCCGATACACAGAGGCTGCACCGGGCTCTGGCTGCCAAGGCAGCATGGGTGGGGCAGGAGAAAAAGGGTTTTCTTCGCTACCGGCAGCCCATGGCTGAGGTGGCGCACCTGCGGGCCAAGTGTTGTGACTGGACCGGCGATGTCGTCAGGATCGGTGAAGCGGCAGAGATCAGTACAGAGGAACAGCTCCTGGTGCGGCAGGTACTGCAGGCCTTCATGCCCTGGCGCAAGGGACCTTTTTCCGTCTTTGGCATCGAGGTTGACGCCGAATGGCGCAGCGAACGCAAATGGAGACGCCTGCTGCCGGAATTGCCGGAGCTGCAGGGTGCGGTTGTTGCCGATATCGGCTGTAACAACGGTTACTACATGTTCCGAATGGCAGCACATCGGCCTGCCTTTGTCCTTGGTTTTGAGCCCTTTGTCCAGCACTACTACTGCTTCAACGTATTAAATGGTTTTGCCGGGCAGGAGCAGTTGCGCACCGAACTGCTGGGTATTGAGCATTTGAGTCTTTTTCCGCAGTGTTTTGATGTAATCTTCTGCCTGGGGATACTCTATCACCGACCTTCGCCTTTAGATGCACTCAAAGATTTGTTGACCGCGCTCAAGCCAGGTGGAACGTTGCTGCTTGAATCCCAGGCCATTCCAGGCGAGGAATCCATCGCTCTTTTTCCGGAAAAGACCTATGCCAAGGTGCCTGGTACCTGGTTTGTTCCCACGGCAAACTGTCTGAAAAATTGGCTGGAACGCTCCGGGTTTCAGC
>CAZEIT010000061.1:0-8518 GCA_964512515.1 uncultured Desulfobulbus sp. | reverse complement strand
CGCTGCTTTATCGAGCAGGAGGTAATTATTCCGCAACTGGAGCATTATGCAGCCAGGCTGGCGGCAGCTAAAATCAGCGTGGACCGGCCTATAAACATGGATCAGGAGGAAATCCCCATCATGGTGGACATTGGCCTCTTGGCCCAGGTCTATGCCAACCTGCTTTCCAATGCCGCCAAATATACCCGCGAAATTACCGATTACCAGGGGCGTCGCCGCAAGGCTGTTGCCTACGGACGGGAGCGGGTGGATAACTTTCCTGTTCCAGGCCAGCATGGAATCAAATTCAATGTCTTCACCACTGGCCCTTCCCTGGATCCGGAAGAGGGAAACCGGCTCTTCCTGGAAGGTACCAGGGGTGAAAACGACACTGATTTGCCCGGCAGCGGCCATGGCCTGTCCTTTATCCGCCACGTGGTGGAGATGCATGGAGGCCGGGTCGGCTACGAAGCCACCAGCGAGGGCAACAACTTTTATTTCATCTTGCCCCTGCCTCCCTGCGACCAGCACGGCGAGCTGTTTTCCTGCCACTTTTAACCCTGCCATGGCCTCCTTTCTGCTTGCCCAGGGCAAGTCTTTTCTGATTTTTCCTGTTCGTTGTGTGCATGGGATTATTCCATCCCAGATCAGCGTAACTGTATCAAGAGGCGAGGAAAATGCGCGCAGACGTACTAAGGGATATCCTGTGAGCATTTTCCGAAACCGACACAGATAGCGCTTTGATATGAAATTGGAATTACTTGCCCCGGCAGGCACGGTTCCTGCCTTTGAGGCTGCCTTGGCTGAAGGCGCGGATGCAGTCTACCTGGGCGCGCCGTCCTTCAATGCCCGCGCCCTGGCCAGAGATTTTTCCTTTGCCGAGATTGCGGCTATGATTGAGACTGCACATGGCCAGGGGAAGAAGGTGCACCTGGCCATGAACAGTCTGCTTAAAGAGGATGAGTTGGGCAGGGCCGTGGAAACGCTGGCCCGCATTGCCCGTATGCAGGCGGATGCGCTCATCGTGCAAGACCTGGGGCTGATTCATTTGGCGCGGCGCTTCTTTCCGGCAATGCCCCTGCATGCCTCCACCCTGATGGCTGCGCACAATTCGATGGCGGTTGAATATCTGGCAGGTCTGGGCTGCAGCCGGGTGGTTCTGGCCAGGGAGTTGGAGCTTGAGGAAATTACCCGCATCAGCACGCTTGCCACGGCAGCGAAGGTGGAGCTGGAGCTCTTTGTGCACGGCGCTATGTGTTTCAGTTATTCCGGTTTGTGCCGCTTTTCCAGTTTGCACGGCGGCAAGTCGAGCCTGCGCGGCCAGTGCGTGCAACCCTGCCGTAGACGCTACCAGTGGCTGTCTTCCGGCAAGGACGCAGGCGCTGTCCAGAGTGGCGGCTACCTCTTTTCCATGAATGATTTAAGCGGCTTGGGCGCGCTGGATGCATTGGCTGGAGCCGGGGTCACGAGTTTGAAAATCGAGGGCCGGTTGAAGTCGGTGGCCTATGTGCGTAATACGGTGCGGGCCTATCGCCTGGCCCTGGATGCCCGCGAAGAACATGATCACAGACGCCGCACAGACATGCTCAAGGAGGCACAGGCATGTCTGGATGCGGCCATGGGCCGCAGGCGCAGCAGCGGCTTTTTCCCGGAAGGAGCTGCCGTACAAGATGGCTTGATCAGTCCGGAGCATTCGGGTAACACCGGCACTCTGGCCGCTGTACTGCAGAAGATGGAGCCGGTGCAGCGGCAAGGAAAGGTTACAGCCGTGCAACTCACGGCACAGTTGCGCACGGCTTTGCACGCCGGAGATCGTTTGCGCCTGCACGAGGAACGAAGTGACAGCAGGTGCAGTTTCACTCTGCGGCTGTTCTGGGTGGCTGGCAAGCCCCGTCAGGAAGCCAGGGCCGGGGAGGTTGTGGAGATACGGCTTGCAGACGAAAAACTCTTTGCCTTGCGCCCTCCCTTTGTGGGCAAAATCTACCGGGTTGATGTCAGTGGCCGCCAGGAGCAGGTCAGCCCTGGCCTGGCACGCCTGATCGCGCAACAGGGAAAGAGCACCGCAAAGGATGAGGGCCCTGTCCGGGAGACGGTGCGTGCGATTACAGGGAAAATAGAGCTTGTTCCGTTGCAGAGTGAGCAGGCAGGGCAGCCCTCTGTCGTATCCCGGCAGGGCGGACGCAAAAAAACAGGCAGACAGCGTGATGCACGCGTTGAGTGGTGGCTCAAGGCCTCCTCTTTTGAGGCCCTTCGCCTCCGTTTCCCTTTTGCGGTCTCCCGGCTGCTTATGGAATTGAACGCGGAGAACCTGGATCAGGCCCAGAGCGGTCGGGTACGAAAATTCCTGCGCTCCACCAGACTGACCTGGACTCTGCCTGCAGTGATCCTGGAGAAGCGCCAGGACTGGTACCGTCAGGCCATTGCCCGCCTGCAGGCGCTCTCCTTTTCTTCCTTCCAGTTGGGCCATCCGGGCCAAATACGCCTTTTCCCAGTTGCCAATGGGGACAGGCTGGGAAAGACGGTGGAGCTTTTCGGCGATTTTTCCTTCAATCTCCTCAACCACTGTGCCCTTACCGCCCTGGCTGAGCAGGGCTTTCGCGGGCTGCAGTTTTCCCTGGAAACTGATCGACAAACCCTGACGGCTGCCCTGGCCGCTTTTAAGGCAGGCGTCGGACAGACCAGGGCGAACAGCTGTGCACTCGGGCTTTTGGTTTATGGCCGCCCGGCCCTGTTCACCTCCCGTCTGCAGGCCCCGCATTTCAAGGGCCGGCACTCCCTTAAGAGTCCGCGTGGGGAACGGTATTTTCTCAAACAGCAGCAGGACAGCGTCTGCGTTTATCCGCACGAGCCCTTTTCCCTTCTGGCCTATAGCCGGGATTTGAGCGCACTGGGGCTTGATTATCTGGTGGTGGATATCAGCCGGATCAATCCGAAACGTGAAGCTGCGCTGATAGCAGCGTTATGGAGCGGCAAGGTGGAGGTGCCACATTTTTCAGGCAACTATAGTGGCGTTCTTGCTTAAAACAGAGTACATGATTGACGCGCAGGTTTCTTTTCTGTATGTGCCTGTGTTTGACCTGATAATATATTGTTCATTCTTCTTTTTTTGTTGATCACCGCTATCCAGTACGGGCTTTCTATACAGATCGGTTTGCATGTCTAAACAAGACGAAAAGATTCAGCTGCGCAACAATCCCACCCTCAGACGCTTGGGCGAAGTTTTGCGGCCCTACTCGTCCCAGTTGATTATTGCCATGGTGGGCATGGTGGCCGTGGGCGGTTTCAACGCCGTTCAGGCCTACATGGTGCAGCCCCTGCTCGATGAAATTTTCTATAAGAAGGATGCCCGCCTGCTTAATCTGCTGCCTTTGGCGCTTTTGGCGGTCTTTTTTGTCAAGGGCATCTTCTATTTTGCCTACTCGTATCTGCTTGAAAAGGTGGGGCAAAGCATCATCCGCGATCTGCGCAACCGCATTTACGCGCATCTCCACGAACTCTCGCTCTCGTTTTTCCATAAAACACCCACCGGCGAGCTGATTTCGCGCATCATGAACGATGTCAGCCTGCTCCAGGGTGCGGTGTCGCATGCGCTTATTCGCCTGCTGCGCGATTTTTTTTCGGTCTTGGGCTTATTGGCCGTCATTTTTTACATGGACTGGCGGCTGGCATTGATCTCCCTGGTCTTCCTGCCCATGGCCGCCATACCTATCGTCATGTTCGGCAAGAAGTTCCGACGCCTGAGCACTCGCTACCAGACCCGCATGGGGGATGCCACCAGCCAACTCCACGAAACCATTGCCGGTATCCGCATTGTCAAGGCCTTTTGCAGCGAGGATTTTGAAAAAAATCGTTTTGCCGGCAAGATGCAGACTATCATGGATATCCTCATGTCGGATGCCAAATACCGCTGCCTGGGGCACCCCATGGTGGAGTTGATGGGAGGGGTCGGCATGGCCCTGATCATCTGGTTTGGCGGTCTGCAGGTTTTGCAGGGCAACTCCACCCCCGGCACCTTCATGTCCTTTCTCACGGCCCTGTTCATGCTCTACGAACCGGTCAAGGGCGTGACCCGCATCAACGCCACCATCCAACAGGGCATGGCAGCGGCCACTCGAATTTTCGAACTTTTGGATGTACAGCCCGACATCCGTGAACAGCCGGATGCCGCCATACTTCCGCCCTTCCATGACAGTATTGTCTTTGATGATGTCAGCTTTCATTATGAGGGCAATGCGCCAGTCTTGCACAACCTCAACCTGCGTGTGCAGCAGGGGGAGGTGCTGGCCCTGGTGGGTCCGAGCGGCAGCGGCAAGACCACACTGAGCAACTTGGTGCCGCGCTTCTATGAGGTGTCCTCCGGGGCTATCCGTATTGATGGCATGGATATCCGTAGCCTGCAACTGCACTCGCTGCGGCGGCAACTGGCCATGGTCACCCAGCAGACCATCCTCTTCAATGACACGGTGCGCAACAACATCGCCTATGGCCGCAGCGGCTCAAGTGAGGAGGATATCCGCCAGGCGGCGAAGGCGGCCTATGCCCTGGAGTTTATTGAAGACCTGCCGGAGGGCTTTGAGACCGTCATTGGCGAGTCTGGGGTGCGTCTTTCCGGGGGCCAGCAACAGCGCATTTCCATTGCCCGGGCCCTGCTCAAGAATGCCCCTATCCTTATCCTGGACGAGGCCACCTCCTCTTTGGATACCGAGTCGGAGCGAGAAGTGCAGCGTGCCTTGGACAACCTCATGCAAAACCGTACCACCATCGTTATCGCCCATCGTCTTTCGACCATTAAACATGCCCACCGTATTGTGGTGCTCAAGAACGGATTTCTGGTGGAAGAGGGCAGCCATGAACAGCTGCTTGCCCTGGGCGGCGAATACAGTGCGCTCTACCACCTCCAGTTTGCCGAATGACCACTATGACCAGAGCACAATTCCAAGAGCATCTGGGCCGCATCAATGGCTGGCTGCTCATCCTTTTGGCCTTTTTCCTGCCGCTCTCCACCTCGGTGGTGTCTGTGACCGCCATGCTTTTTTTGGCTGGATGGCTGCTTGAGGGTAATTTTAAAAGGAAGTATGAAGAAATAACCGTCAACCCCATGAGCAGGGCGGTCTTGGTCTATATTGCTGTACTTCTCCTGGGTCTGCTTTGGAACGATCAGATTGGCGCCAGTGCCTCCGGTATTCAAAAGCAATGGAAAATCTTGCTCATGCCGCTGTTTCTCACCGCTGTCCGGCCTGAGCAGCGCTGGTCTGTGCTCTGGGCCTTCATTGCCGGCATGAGTGTTATGATGCTGACCACCTATCTGGCTTGGCTTGGCTGGCTTGAGTATGCCGACGTATCGCAGGAGCGCCTGACCAAGCGGAACTCCCATGTGGTCTATAACCCCATGCTGGCCTTCACCATTTATCTCCTGCTCTATCAGTTAATCTGGGGTAGGCTGCAACGCTGGGCACGGCTGGCTATTGGGATACTGGCCGGCTTGATGATTGTTAACATGTTCATGACCGATGGCCGCACCGGCCAGCTGGCTTTTTTCGTCTTCATTGGTGTGCTCCTCTTTCAGTACCTGCAGACCAGTCCCTGGAAAGCGGTGCTTGCCCTGCTCCTTACCCCGCCGCTGATCTTCTTTGCCTCCTATCACCTGAGTTCCACTTTCAAGGAGCGGGTTGACCTGGCCAAGAAAGAGGTTGAAATCTACAAACACAACCCCAGAACCTCTGTGGGGCAACGCCTTTTTTTCTGGGAACATTCCTGGCATATTTTCAAGCAGGCTCCGGTGCTTGGGGTGGGCACCGGCGGTTTTGAGCCAGCCTATGCCGAACGGAACAACAGGTATTCACCCCACATGCCGGTAACCGATAACCCGCATAACCAGTACATTCTTGCCTCAGTGCAATTGGGCCTTGTCGGGCTGGCCTCCTTGCTCGCACTCTTTGCCACCCAACTGTGGCTGGCCTGGAAAAGCACGGATGACTGGGGCAAGCTGCGTTTGGCCTTTCCGGTTTTCTTTTTGGTGGTCATGCTGACAGAAAGCTATCTGCTTATTCACGAAACCGGGATCCTTTTCTCCCTGTGTTGTGCGGTGCTGTATAAAAAGACCACGCCGGTTAATACTGCCGACAGGGCAGGAGATGGCGTGCAGCAGCAAAGCCCCAGCGCCCTGTCTGGTTGAACGGCCGACCGCGGTGCCCTGCCATGGCGGCAAGAGAACGTATTCTTATCATTAAACCCAGTTCCCTGGGCGATATCATCCATACCCTGCCCCTGGCCCATGCGCTCAAACGCTGCCAGCCTCAGTGTTTCATCGGCTGGGTGGTGGAACAGGCCTTTAGCTCTCTGCTCAAGGCCGATCCAAGCATTGATGCCATCTATCCCATCCATATACCCTCCACTAGCGACCCGGATACAGGTAAGTCCGCATACTTGGCAGCCTTGCGTGCTACTGTGACCACGCTCAGACAACTGCGCCGCAGTTTCAGAGACTACCCTTATGGGCGGGTGCTGGATCTACAGGCCTCATTCCGCAGTGGTCTTTTGGCCTTGATGAACCCCGGCGGCAGACGAACGGGTTTTGCCGATGCTCGCGAGTTGAACACCCTGTTCCAGCATGAGCGTATCCCTGTTCCCGCAGAGATCACCCACGCCCTGGACAAAAACCTCCTTTTTGCAGCCCATCTGGGCTGTGATGTCCGACCAGAGGATTTTTTTCTCAGTACCTCCGCAGAGGCAGAGAAAGAAGTTGATGCCTTCCTCCTGGCGGCTGGATTCCACTCGGGGGGCAGGCTTGTCTATGTGCAGCCCGCAGCGCGCTGGCAGTCCAAGCACTGGCTCACGGAGCGCTGGGGTGAACTTGTGGATCGGCTGGCAACGAGAGGTCTACAGTGTGTTTTTGGCGGTTCAGCGGCTGATCTGCCTCTTTTGCGGCAAATTGGCGCAGCTATGCACCATAAGCCGCTGGTTGCGGCGGGCCAGTTGAGTTTACTGGCTGGTGCGGCCCTGCTCAAGCGTTCGGCCTTGTACGTGGGAGTGGATACTGGCCCCATGCACATGGCTGCCTTGGCTGGGAGACCGGTGGTGGCTCTGTTTGGGCCGACCCATCCAGAACGGGTTGGCCCCTATAACACTACAGGCCGAGTCTTGCAGGTGGCAGGGCTTGACTGCTTATGCTGCCGCAGGCGCTCGTGCAGTCATCAGAGCTGCATGCAGGGAATCAGCGTGGAGATGGTGGAACAGGCGGTGCTGGAACTGTTTGCACAAGAAAAAAAATTTGTAACAGGAATGAACGGGCTGGGGTAGAGCCATAGCCGGAGCAAGAGATCAGGGCCGGTGCAGGGGCGGGGAGGGTGGTGGCTGCCAATCGGCCTGGCGTTCGCACAGCTTGGCGTACTTGAACAGGGTGCTTTCAAAACTGCTGCAGGCAATGAGAAAGCCTGGCCAGCCATCCAAAAAACCGCGTTTCAGGATATACATGTGGATAAAGGCCCAGAGCGCATGCCCAAAGGCCATCCACATTGATCCGCGCTTGCCGTTTTTTTCGAGCTTTTTTGCGCCCAGGCTGGAATAACGATCCGCCTTGCGCATGAGCTCGCTCAGTTCGGCAAAGGGAAGCTGCCAAATGGGTTCTTTGAGGTAGCCAACCGGTTTGTCGGATACGATCCGGAACTCTTCATGCACCGGATCGCCATCCTTAAAGACCAGAGCGCCTTTCTTGAAGAGTTGCGGCTGACGGTAATCAGGGTAGTAGCCGCTGTAGCGAATCCACTGGCCCATGAAGAAATTTCTGCGCGGAACGTAGTAGGCGTCTGCTGCCGGAGCCTGCAGGCAGGCGAGGATTTCATCGCGGGCCGGGGCTGTACAGCGTTCATCCGAATCCAGAGAAAAGATCCAGTCATGGCTGCAGGCCGCCATGGCGCGGTTGCGCAGATCGCCGAAACTGGTGAAAGGCACCTGCACCACCCGGGCTCCCAGGCGCTCGGCGATGAGCGCGGTATTGTCGGTGCTGTGCGAATCCACCAGGACAATTTCATCCGCCCACAAGACCGAATTAACCGCTGCCTCGATTTTATCCGCAACGTTGTAGGCAATGATATAGGCAGAGACTTTGTTCATGCTTGCTGCTGTGCAGGTTGGCCCGGAGGCATGGCAGGGGAGGCAGGCCTGGTCGGCGCACGGCCGCCGCCTGCGATCTGCACCATGATGCGGCCAGTCTTGTTGAGTCGATCAGTCAGGGTGCGGAACAGAGGCGCGGCAATATCCGGGTATTTTTCTATGAGTTCCCAGAGTTTGTCACCGGGAAAGCGTTTGATGCTGCAGCGGCCCATGGCCACCACTGTGGCGGTACGCGGACCATCCAAAATAGCCGCCATTTCGCCAAAATATTCACCTGGTTCGGTGATCTCGGCAATTTTTTTACCAGATCGCAAAACAGCCACTTTACCCCTGATCAGCTTGAAAAAGTCCCGATCTTTGTTCCCTTCCTGGATGACTACATCGCCATCCTCGTATTCCTCCACATCCGGATTGACCAGGTAGGAGG
>CAZEIT010000060.1:5625-8526 GCA_964512515.1 uncultured Desulfobulbus sp. | reverse complement strand
CTGTTTCCCCTTCCGGAATTTGATCTGCACAGAATATAAAAAAGTCTGTCAGATCCGAGCGGTAGGCAGCCACGGTATTGCAAGACAGTCGCCGGACAACGGTGATGTAGTCTAAAAAAAGCGGTAGTTGAGGGGGGGGATTGCGACGAGTCAGAGTGAATAGCTCAAGAGAGAAAAACCCGGCGGGCTGACCGCCGGGTTGATTGTTCAAACCCTATTTTTGATACGGTTGAACTTGCGAAGTTTCCGTAGCGCCTCGGCTGCCTTGCGGCGTTTTTTCACACTGGGTTTTTCGTAAAACTCGCGCCGTTTCAGCTCACGTTTGATGCCGTCAATTTGCAATTTCTTTTTCAGTTGACGGATCGCATATTCAAGGTCGCCTCTAACTTCCACTTCGATCATGATGGCATCACTTCCTTTGGTTAAAAGGTAACGGAAAATAATTAAAAAATAATTTTACCATATGGATCAAACATGTCAATCCAAATGATAGCTGGGCTTAGATGAGTGTCGGTTTCAAGCACTTCGGGTGGCTTGGTTAAAAAAGTCAGCGCCAAGGCTTCTTTTTGTGCTGTTGCGCATAACGTTTTCTCGGTTTTGGGTCAGTGCTTTTATGGTCATCGTTTGCCTCTGCTTGAGAGTATATACTCTCTTAACCCGGTGTCTGTCGATGACAGGAAGGATCATCGTGATCCATGGCAAAGATCGTGGCCATGTTGATATGCTTTGCCGCTTCCAATTGACAATCATGGTGGAATGCAGTTCATAGCGGTTGGCGAGTTCGGTTATGGCCTGCTCATCACGGATTGCCGCAAAGGCAACCTTGGCTTTGGATGCTGTGAAAGAGTATCTGCGATGGATAGTACTCCACAAAATAATGAACAATTTCCACAAAATGAAGGCTCTGCTTATTCTTTCAGTTTTTTGTTGACAGAGCGCAAAGGGTGTATTTCCATCGCTCTAATGTGGTTGACAACGGTGAACAGTAATTACCCGGGCGATCTGCCCGGCCAGATGTGAGGAAGACATGGTGGATTTAAACAGAGACGAAGATGACGCAATAGTGGAAGAATGCAGTGTGTGCAGCGGCGATATTTTTATCGACCAGGATTGTGAAGAAGACGATATAGTGTACTGTAACGACTGCGAAGCCGAATATCTGGTACGCTCACTGGAACCGCTCCGCCTGACTCTGCTAGACGACGACATTAACCCCGATGGGGATGACGAAGATAGCGACTTTGACGAGGATTACGACTAAGCACCGTGCTTTTGGGGGCAAACTATGAACTTTCTTAATCTGCCCGATACACAAGCAAGTCAAGCCCGGACTGCGGCCGTGCTCCTGCCCTTGGCCTATGCCGATGCCATTCCTGATGCAGGCAAGGCGGCCGAGGCCATTCTTGAGGCTTCAAAGCTGCTTTCCCTGTGGGATGCTGAAACCGGCACCGACCTCAGCAGCCTTGGCGTACACTGCCTGGATATCCTGCGGCCGCAGGGCGATGCCCAAAGTGCTACAGAACAAATTTACCGTCACAGTGCGCCTTTTTTCAGGAAAGGGCTGGTGGTGGCGGCTGTAGGTGGCTGTCATTTGGGCAGCCTGGGCCTGATGCGCGCTGCCAGCGAGGAGCAACAGGCGGCCTCGGTTCTGCATTTGGCGGCGCATCCTCATGTAGGCGACGGCATTACAGAAGAAGTCAGTAATGGCAACTGCATGGCGCGCGTGCGGGAAAAATGTGTGGTGGTGCATGCGGGCATCCGCAGCATGAGCAAGCTAGAGCGCGACAGCATCAACCCAGACAGCCTGGTCTTTGCCCGCGACATCCACGTAAGCGGGCTGAACGCCGCCGCAGATGCGCTTGATATGCTGGGAGAAAAGATATTTCTCGCCATTCACCTGGATGTGCTTGATCCGGCCATCATGCCTGCAGTGGCCAGGCCTGAGCCAGGTGGGCTGGACTGGTATACCTTGAATGCCCTTATCCGCATGGCTGCGCGGGAAAAAATCATTACTGGTTTTTCCATAACCGGCATGTGCCCATCTGCTACAGGCGGGCTTCCTGCCCAACTACTGGCGGCCAAACTGATTTGCAAAATATTGATCAGCATCCTGCAGAAAAACCGTTAGTAAGAACCGTGCATTGTATGGTGAAGCCGGTGTGCCTGAATACACACCGGCTTTTTTCATGTATGCCCAATTCCATAGCAAAAGGCTCTCTAGGTCGTCTTCTGGAAATGCTTGCAGAACGTGGATCAAGGCGTGCCTGCGCCGTGTTTTCCTTGTCTCCTCGTTGTTACGCTGCAACTGGAATATTCAGGGGGTACCGCTCTTTTCGCCGGAGGCTGCCCGTCATTTAGGCTGACTGCAATCGGCATTGTTGAAACCAATAGTACGAGTTGAAACGCGCACAACTTGCCAATTCCATTCTCTGGAACCTCTTTCTCATCACCGTGGGCTCACTGGTCTTTTCCGCCGGAGTCAACGGTGTGGTCATTCACCATAACTTCATCACCAGCGGCATTTATGGTTTGGCTCTGCTCATCCACTATGAAAGCCATACCTTTTCGCCATCGTTCTGGTATCTGCTCTGCAATATCCCCCTGTTCATCCTGGGCTGGTTCTTTGTCAGCAGGCGATTTTTCTTCTACACCCTCTACGGGGTCTTGGCGGTTACGATCATGACCATGTTCATACCGCTCAACTTCAAGATTGAGCAGCAGGTGTATGCAGCCGTGGCCGGCGGCATCATCTGTGGTATCGGCTCGGGTATTACCCTGCGCTCGCTGGGTTCGGCCGGTGGTTTGGATATTATTGCCGTCATCCTGAACAGCCGTTTCAATATTGGCGTGGGTAAAGTTTCGCTTATATCCAATGTGCTCCTCTTCAGCCTGGCCTCGTCC
>CAZEIT010000060.1:0-5615 GCA_964512515.1 uncultured Desulfobulbus sp. | reverse complement strand
TTGAGCATGTGCTCGCACTCTTTAACCAGCGCAAGGTGGTCTACATTATCAGCGATCACTATCTAAAAATTTTTGACCAAATCAAGGACGACCTTAACCAGGGTGCAACTTATATCAAGGCACAGGGAGCGTACAGCGGCCGAGACAAGCATATCATCATGACCATCATCAACAATATTCAGCTAAAAAAGCTGGAGAGCATTGTTTTTGAGGTGGATAATGATGCACTTTTTATTGTTGAAGACAGCTTTAACGTGCTAGGTTCAAATTTTGGCAAACGCAAGATATATTAACATGTGAGCAACCAGGTAAAACCACCGCTGATATTGGCGCTCGCCTCTGGTCGGGAGATCATCAGGCAGCGGAAAAGGTGCTGAGGCAGGGCTGTGCCGTGCAGGCAACAGTTCACTTCAGTCTGCCTTTTTAAAGCTGATCAAAGGACAATTTTTACAGATGTCCGCGCCAGGGAAAGGGTTGCCCAGACGGGTAATGGAAACGCCTCCCTTTTCTTCAATGCGCCTCTGCATACGTGCGATCATGCCCGGCAGATGATTAAAGGGGATGGAGACATTGATCTCGCCCCGTTCTGTTTTACCGGAGTTGTAGCTGCCGCTGCAGGCCAAAAACATATTGGCCTGCTGGGTCGTATAGCTGAACACATTGCCGCCGCAGGCTGCGGAATTGATGGTAAGAGAAGGTCTGAAGGGGTGCACATCCTGGCTGGCCATCCAGTCGCCAATAAGGTGGTAGGCCTGCATGTTGTCGCAGTAAAAATGAACAATATCAGGATCCTCAACAACACCTCCCAAGGGAGCCACTGTCACTGCCAGCAAGGGAGAGGCCCCCTGCAAACGGGGTTTGCCCTGAACAAAGCGGTCGGCTTGGTCCATATCCTGGCAGTATTTGATGTGGCTTTTTACCTCAGCCTCGTCAAATTCCTTCCAGCCGAAAACAAAACGGGCATTGCTGCAGCCCAGTTTGTTCGCCTCGACCAGCACGGCAAGGTCCTCCATGCGCGCACCGATCTCGGCCTGGCAAAAGGTTATCGGCTTAATCGGCACATAATGGGATGCCCGGCTGCGAAAGGCTGCCAGTTCCTGTTCATCAAAAAAGTACTTGATGGCAACCGGCGCGGTCATGAGCCGCAGTTCGCGCATAAGAAATTCCTGGGCTTCACTGTAATCAAAAGGCATTTTTTCTCCTGATACTGAGTTTTTTGTAAGAAACAAAAATCCGGGCAGGATGCAGACCATCCTGCCCGGCCAGGCTGTCGTACAAAATGGGGGATTATTGTTCGTCAGCCGGAAGATGCATATTTTTGGAAATGCTGAACCACTTCTGGGCATTGCCTGGGTCGTCTTTTTTTCCGTAAGGCAGATACCATATTTCTACATCCACTATAAAGTCTTGGGCAATCAAGGTGCGGATCACTTTCCCATCCTCCTTGCTTTCCGTGTAGACTGGAATCATGAAGGATTCCTTGGTTGTTTTGCGGGGCGGAAGAGCCGAATCATGGATTAAACCGCTCTTTTCGTAGGGTCCTCGACCCATTTTCTGCCCTCGCCCAAGCTGCTGCGGAATGGGCATATATATTTTTTCGTTGGTGTAAAAAACCTTGCCATCCAGTGTTTTCGCGGTCACATACAGTGCCACCCGGTTTGGGGTCGGTCAGCCGTCTGGTATAGCGTGGCCAGCCTTGTTGGTAATTTCCACCAGCAAGCTGGCCGCAGGGGTCATAGTATTGACATCCCTCCAATCAAAGGCTTTGGCCTCTACATCCACATCAAGGGCCATCCTGACCATTTCCGGGGAGCGGTAGGCCTGCATGTTATGGCCCAGGCCGCTTTTCCGCATGTGGCATTCCTGGCAGGTCTGCGTGCCGCCGTCAGGAATATAGGCAAAGAGGTGAGACCCGTACAAGGTTGCACATTGGGTGGGGTTGTCTAACTCAAAGTTGGGGCCCAAGCCATGGCATTGGCCACAGAGGATGGATTCCCCCATGATTTTGCTTTCTTTCATGGCGGGATAGGCCGGGTCGTCATGGGGTCCGTTCTTGGAGCCGTAAACGGTTTGGGCCTTGGGATAACCATCTGTCCATTTATGGGTGATGGCATTGCGGTTGTGGCAGACCAGACAGTTGATATTCAACGATGTCAGAGTGTCTCTGGCTTCTTCATCGTGCGGGTCTTCGGCAAAGGCATAGAGATTCTGCACGATTTCTTTGGCAACGCTGTCTTCTGCATCCTGCAACTGCGGCAGGTGACATTTGGCGCAGACCATCAGATGTTTGACGCCAACATCCTCCGGGCTCTTGACGCCGGAATACGGCCATTCCTTCAGGCCGTTTTCTATGGTGGTGATGAAGGTGGCGGCAGTACGACCAACCTCAAGCGGGCCGAAAATGGAGCGGGCGTGTAAAGATTTGTTCCATTCGTCATACTCTTTCATGTGACAGTCGACACAGGACGAGGAATCGTACCTGGCGACAAGTTCGGCAATGGTCTTGGCTTTCTGCTCTTCGGCATGTGCGCCTGTGAGCAGGAGCGATCCCATGAGCCCCAAGCTTGCCAATGTTCGTTTGGACAGTTTTTTCATGGCCTAGCTCTCCAGGTACAAACCATGTACCAGCCCTGAGTGATGAGGAGATAGCGTTAAAGATGGCGTTATCTTTATAAAAGAATAAAGAAAAGGCAAGACAATTTTAGGGGTGACTGTAACATGATTGCCCACCCCCCTGTGCGAGGATTTCACATGCCAAAGGTGCGAAAAAAAAACGAGCGAAACGCTTTAGCCTCAAGCCGTCTCAACAATGGGCTGCAGATCAAGGGGCGTTTGTGGATTGAGAGCGAGGGGCAGACCTACCTCTCCTGGGGCCGGATTGTCCTTTTGGAACGAATTGAGGAATACGGATCGGTTTCGGCTGCGGCCAGGTCCATGAAAATGAGTTTCAGCCATGCCTGGCACCTCGTTGAAGACATGAACGCGCTTGCGCCTGAACCACTCGTTGAAAAGCAGGTTGGTGGACGGCAGGGTGGCGGCGCCTGGCTGACCGATGCTGGCAAACAGGCGGTGCAGGATTTTCTCCAGCTTGTGCAACGATTTCAAGACTGGGTGGAGCAGGAACACCTATGAGGCATGGCTTGAGAACAGCAACAGCCCCTTGAATACAGCACAGGCATCATAAGGGTGTTGTGGAATTCCAATTCCATATCAAAGCGCTGTCTGTGTCAGCATCGGACAATGCTCTTCGGAGCACCTCTCTGTACGTCTACATCGCATTTACCCCGTCTCCTTGATATCATCTTTGATCTGGACATGGAATAAGGGGCAGCGGCAGCATGGTTGCTGCTCTATTTCTTGCCGTACTGTTCGATGAATGCCTCGGTTTTCCGGCGGCACTCATCGTCGTAGTACTGCTCGGGCGGTGATTTGAAAAAATAGGATGAGGGCGCGGTAATTGCCCCAGACAAGCTGTTTTCCAGCGCAAGCTTGGCGCAGCGCACCGCATCTATGATGACGCCTGCCGAGTTGGGGCTGTCGTGCACCTCAAGCTTACCTTCGAAATTAAGGGTAACATCGCCAAAGGTGGTGCCTTCCATACGGATATAGCACCATTTGCGGTCATCCAGCCATTCGATGTAGTCAGAGGGACCGATATGCACGTTTTTCGGTTTCAAACCGCCGGTGATCTGGCTGGTGACCGCATCGGTCTTGGAGATTTTCTTGCTTTCCAGACGGTCTCTTTCAAGCATGTTGAGAAAATCCGTATTGCCGCCCACATTTAGTTGATAAGTCCGGTCCAGGCGCACCCCCCGGTCTTCAAACAAGCGGGTCAGCACCCGGTGCAGAATGGTGGCTCCAACCTGGCTCTTGATATCGTCGCCAAGACAGGGCAAACCCTTGTCTTGAAAACGTTTTTGCCAGTGCGGTTCACGGGCAATGAATACTGGAATGGCATTGACCAAGGCACAACCTGCCTCAAGTATCTGCTCTACATACCATTCCGTGGCCTTCTCACTACCCACGGGCAGGTAATTGATCACCACATCGGTCTTAGTCTCCCGCAGGATGGAAGCAACGTCAACCGCCTCGCCCGTCGCTTCCTGCAATACTGGCGCTACATATTTACCGATACCGTCCAAGGTCTTACCACGGTGTACCGGAATGCCGAGTTTGGGCACATTACAGAATTTGACCGCGCAGTTTGGCTCTGCAAAAATGGCTTCACCCAGATCCTTGCCCACCTTGGTGGCATTGATGTCAAAGGCTGCGGAGAAGTGGACGTCGCGGATGTGCAGACCACCCAGGTTGACATGCATTAAACCAGGCACATGGTCGCTATCCTGGGCGTTTTTATAGTATTCGACGCCCTGAACCAGGGCATTGGCGCAGTTCCCCACTCCGATGATCGCCACTCTCACTGTGCGTGCCATGTGTAAAACCTCCTATCGTTTTGGCGTCATGGCCTGCGGCCAGATTATGCTGTCTTATAGTGTGCTTGCTCTAAAAACAGTGAGCAGCCGCTGTAAGGCCGTGCCCCAGGCCCCCAAGGCAACCAGCATGCAGGCCAGCAGCAGCATGAAACTCCCCACCATATCGGCCAAAAAGAGGGCGGCGATCATGACGATGAGCCGCTCCATTCGGGTAAAAAAACCTACTTCACAGGGAATCCCCAAACCTTCGGCCCGTGCCCGCACATAGCTCACCATAAAGGAACCGGTCATAGCCAATGAAGCTGCATATACGAGGCTTGGGTATTCCTTGGCAGCGCTTCCGGTCAGAAGCGCAATAAAAAGAGCAGCTTCGGCTACCCGATCAAGGCTTGAATCAAGAGCTGCGCCAGCCTTGGAAACTGCCCCGGTTAGTCTGGCTACCCCACCATCCAGCGCATCCAAAAGACTGCCTGCAATAAAGAGAAGGCCTGCCTGCCAGTAGTGACCGGCCCAGGCGACAATAGAGGCAAGTACGCATAGTGTACAACCTGCAATGGTTATTGCCGCAGGTTTGACGGCCAGAGACGCCAGCAGTTTGACACAGGGTTGGAGCAGCTTTCTGCCCTGATCATGAATGGAGTTAAGAAGCATAGTAAAGACGTTGGCCAATAGTCTTCTATTCCCAGCCTTGGACGGCATCAGGCTTTTCCTGTATTCTCTCCTGCGAACCGGGATGAACAGGCTTTTACCTTCGCTGGCATTGCAGCGCCCGCGCATACAAGCATGAAATCATTTTTTAAAAGTTCATGATATCAATATATTATGCGCACAACCTAACACAATTCTAATTTTTTAGGATGTTTTGGCAGGTTAAGCAAAATACCTGCTGAACGCAACTGGTTTTGTTGCTGGCCGACAAGGCTGGAAGGAGGAGTTGGCAATGCGGAAGAAACCGAGCCCGCACCATACACTTGGAGCATGGCACGGGCTGGGGTTACAACGGTTTGAAATTAAGACGATTGTAGGGAAGAAAAGGCGGGATAAACGCGTTGAGTGAAGTCGGCTTAAGAATTCGTGCCAAGAATATCCCCAAGGCTCTATCTTGGCCTTACTTTACAGCAGGCCAGCCAGCAGGCGCAGGTGGGCGCGTTCTTCCTCAATGCAGTCCTGAATGTACTTTCT
>CAZEIT010000059.1:0-8527 GCA_964512515.1 uncultured Desulfobulbus sp. | reverse complement strand
TAGTAGAGCCGTAGCGGCCGCGGCAGTTTCATTGGCCAACAACAGTATCGGCAGCCATAACCTGGCTGAGCCTGATGAAATCTGCGAGTGTAAGGGTTTCAGCCCGCGCTGCTGGTGCAATACCGGCGTTTTTGAGCTGTGTGGCCAGTCTTTTTTTATCGGCCTCAAGGGGGCGCAGGGCATTGAGCAGGGCCTTGCGGCGTTGGGCAAAAGCTGCTCGCACAATGCGATTGAACAAGCTGCGATTGAAATCGCCCAAGGGCTTGAGCCGGGCTGGCTCCGGATAAAAACTCAGACGCAGCACCAGCGAATCCACCTGTGGCTGCGGATGAAATTCCGTTGGCCCCACTTCAAGAAGCGCCTCCACATCAGCGCAGGCGGCAAGCAGCACCGTGGGTGCGCCGTACACCTTGCTGCCCGGCTGGGCGCTCAAGCGCAGGCCGAGTTCCTTTTGCAGCATGATCACCGCTGAATGCAGGTGCTCACGATGCTCTATCAGATGAAAGAGAAAAGGGCTTGAAATGGAATAGGGCAGATTGGCCACGATCTTCAGCCTTGCTCCGTCCTGACAGAGTTCCGCCAGATTGAGCTTGAGGATATCGGCATGCACCAGACGGACGTTTTCCGGCAGATCCTGCAGTTCCTCATGCAGGCGGATGATGCCGCTGTCCGCCTCAACGCCAATGACCCTGGCTGCAACGCCAGAAAGGGGCCGGGTCAGGGCGCCCAGGCCCACGCCCACCTCTACCACCGTATCCTCAGGGTTTAAGCCTGCCAGATCAACAATGCGCTGGGCAGTGTGGCTGTGCACAAGAAAATTCTGGCCCAAACGCTTATGGGGGGCCAGGTGATGGCGAGCGAGCAGTTCCTTGGTTTGATGCAGGTTCATGGACAGGCCCTTGCCTGATTGCTTGGATGCGCTGGTTAATGCAGAGGCGAGCGGGAATAAGCGTCGCTATCCGGGCCGGCCAGATTGCCACTCAGATAGGCGTGGTAGCCTGCCAGGGCGATCATGGCGGCATTGTCTGTGCAGAAGACCGGTGAGGGCAGGAAAAGCCTGATGCCCTCACGGTCGCATTCAGTCTGCATTCTGCTGCGCAGGCTGGCATTGGCTGCCACCCCCCCGCCGAGCACCACCTGTGCGTGCCGGCCAGCGCGGGCAGCGGCTATGGTTTTGTGCACCAGCACCTCCACCACTGCCTCCTGAAAAGAGGCGCAGATGTCATTGGCGGACACCATGTCCTCCTGGCCGGCTGCTTCCACCGCATTGCGTACCGCAGTTTTCAGGCCGCTGAAGCTGAAATCCAGGCTGGTCTTATCCAGCCAGGCACGGGGAAAATGAAAGGCTTCGGGGTCGCCTTTTTCGGCAAGCCTCGCAACAACAGGCCCGCCAGGATAGCCCAGATCCAGCATTTTGGCTACCTTGTCAAAGGCTTCGCCCGCAGCATCGTCGCGGGTGCGACCAAGGCGGGTAAAGACAGTAGGGCTGTCCACTCGGAAAAGTGCGGTATTGCCGCCGGAAACAATAAGCGCGGTATAGGGAAACTCCGGTGTTTCTTTTTCCAGCAAGCAGGAGAGCAGGTGCCCAGCCAGGTGATCGACCCCCACACAGGGCAGGCTCCGCACCAGGGCTATGGCTTTGGCAAAAGTGAAGCCCACCAGCAGTGATCCCACCAGGCCAGGCCCCTGGGTGGCGGCAATCAGTTCTATGTTGTCAAGAGTGACGCCAGCATCCCCCAGTGCCTTTGCCACTACAGGCTGGATGACCTCGATATGCCTGCGCGATGCCAGTTCCGGTACAATACCACCAAAGAGGGTGTGCACCTCGTTCTGACTGCTTATATTGTTGGACAATACCAGACGCTGGCCGGTGTCCACCACTGCCGCGGCAGTATCATCACAGGAGCTTTCAATGGCCAGGGTGAGCATGGACCTTCCTTGCAAAGGTTGCCTGCCAGTGGTACAGACCTGCACCGGGCCTGCAGACAATCCGGATTAACATGTATTCGCACTATTTCAGGCGGAAAATATACCTCATGCACCAAGAAAATACTAGCACTGCACCTGATACGGCCAAGCCTGGCACCTCATTGCTCGATCCCTTTGCCCGCACTATTTCGTATCTGCGCCTCAGCCTGACGGATCGTTGCAATCTGCGCTGTTTGTACTGCGTGACCGAGGAAGAGGGCGACGGCAGCCTGTGTAAATTGAACCATGAGGATTTGCTGAGTTACGAGGAACTAGTGCGGGTGGTGCGGGTGGCGGTATCCATGGGCATCAGCAAGCTGCGTCTCACTGGGGGCGAGCCGTTGACCCGGCGGGGGGTGCTGCCCTTTATCGCCGCCTTGGGCGCCATTGACGGCCTATCGGACATCCGATTGACCACCAATGGCGTTTTTCTGGCCGACAAGGCCGAAGCGCTCTTTGCCGCGGGTGTGGGTAAGGTCAACATCAGTCTTGATTCACTCAAACCAGAGCGTTTTGCCCGCATTACCGGGGTGGACTGCTTTCGTGAGGTATGGCGGGGAGTGGAAACAGCCTTGACCGTAGGCTTTTCTCCGGTGAAGCTCAATGTGGTGGTCATGGCCGGGATCAATGACGACGAACTCGAAGATTTTGCCCGCTTATCGCAGCAGTTGCCTGTACAGGTGCGTTTTATCGAGTTCATGCCCATGGGGGTGGGCAGTCGCTGGAGCCGGGATATGTACTTAAGTACAGATGCCATTATGGCGGCCATCAGCCGCCTGGGTGAATTGCTGCCGGTGGAGCATGTGAGCCACGATGGCCCGGCCCGGGTGTACCGGTTGGGCAAGGATGCCAGGGGCAGCCTTGGCTTTATCAGCCCCATCAGCCATCATTTCTGCGATACCTGCAACCGCCTGCGCCTGACCTCGGCCGGAAGCCTGAGGTCCTGCCTGCTGCACGATGAGGAGATCGACCTGCGCGCGATTTTGCGCGCCACCAACGATGATGCTGCTATCCGTGCGGCCATCCGACAGGCCATTGTCAACAAACCCAAGGGGCATCAACTGGAAGAGCGGTTGCGCGATAGCGGTGGGGATTGCCATGGCCGCATGTCCCGCATTGGCGGCTGATTCCACTATCATATCAAAGGGTGCTATCAATGCCGGCTTCGGACAGCGCTTGCAGAAGGCAGCCAGCTGTGCGCCTGAATCACATTCCCGCTTACCTTCTTGATTATCATCTTTGATTTGTAGCTGGAATACGCCTGCAGCGTTATCCGATTTTGGTTTTTCACTTCCGAAGCCAGTTATCCAGACGATCAAAAGCCTCGTTGATTTCACCTTCCTCCCCGCCAAAGGAAAGACGGAGATGGCCCTCGCCGCCCACGCCAAAACCGCTGGTAGGTATAGTGATGACCTTGGCCTCCCGCAGGATGCGATAGGCCACGCTTTGTGCATCGTCCTGGCTGAACAGGTAGCGGGCCAGCACGTAGAAGGCGCCTTGGGGCGGGACAAAGCTGAAAAAATCGCGTAAGTCTTCCAGCCGCCGGCAGCAGAGATCCCGTCGCTTGAGCAGGGCTGCCCTGGTATCAGCCAGCCACTGGCTGCCCACATCCAGTGCGGCCAGGGCTGCATGCTGGGAGGGCGTGGGCGCGCAGATGGCTGTGGCGTCGTGCACCTTCATTATCTGCGCCATAAGCGGTGCGCAGGCTGTAACCCAGCCCACCCGCCAGCCGGTGAGCGCGTATTTTTTGGAAAGTGAAGAGATGAGCACCACCCGTTCGCGGTATTGGGGCAGGCTCAGGGGCGAGAGGCGGGTAATGCCGTCGTAAACCAGATAGTCGTAGGTTTCGTCGCAGATCAGGTACAGATCGTACTGATGAGCCAGCTCGCAGATCGCTAAAATTTCGTCATTATCCAGGGCGTTCCCGGTTGGGTTGCCGGGTGTACACAGCATGATGGCCCTGGATCGCGGCGTGATTGCCCGGCGCAATGCCTCGATATCCAAACCCCAGTGGCGGTTTAAGGGCGCAAACACGGGCCTGCCGCCAGCCAGATGGATCTGCTCAATGTAGGAGGCATAGGTCGGCGAAGGCAGGATCACCTCATCCCCTTCATCCACCAGGGTGAGCATAGTGCAGAGTAAGGCTTCCATGCCACCCACAGTCACGCAGATTTCCGCTTCCGGATCTGCGTTAATGCCTTTTTCCTCAAGTAAGAGCCGGGCCAGACGCTCCCTTAAGGCGGGCATGCCGGTTTGCAGACTGTACTTGCCGCAGGATGGATCGTTCTTAAGCACTGTACAAACCGCAGCCAAGACCGCCGGTGGGGTGGCAAAGGAGGGTACGCCCTGGCCAAGGGACACACAGCCACCGATGCGTGCTGCCTCTATGGCCATGTTCTTGGTGGCCGAAGGTGCAATGGCCTGTACCCGGCGGCTGATGGCCGGTAATGGGCGTTTCATGGAAAGATTTTTCCTGGATTGAGGACCTGGTTCGGGTCAAACAGGTCTTTGATGCTGCACTGAAGTGCGAGCATCTCCTCTGACAACTCCATGCTGATGTAGGGTTTCTTGGCGAGCCCTATGCCATGTTCACCCGAAATGGTGCCGCCCAACTCCAGCACCAGAGCGAGGAGGGCGCGCACACCTTCGTGGGCCTGCTGTTCAAGGGCCCTGTCCTGAGTAGTGATGTTGAGGTGGATGTTGCCATCGCCCGCATGGCCAAAGGAAAAAATTTCCAACTGATAGCGCTCTTCATACTCGGGCAGGGCATTGACCAGGCTGGCAATGGCGCTGATGGGCACGGTCACGTCTTCCGATAGATACAGGGCCGCATAGTCATGGATGCGTAAGCTCACTTGTCGCCGCACCTCCCAGATGCGCTGGCGCTGACTGCTGTCCGTGGCTGGCAGGGTGGCATTCGCTCCGCCCGCCAGCACCAGCTTGTTGATAGCCTCCATTTCTTCGGCTATGGGAGCAGCCGGGCCGTCCAACTCCAGAATAAGCAAGGAGGGCTTGCCTGCAGGCAGGGGAAAGGGCAGCATTTCGCCCACCAGGTCCAGGCAGCGGTGATCCAGCACCTCGATGGCGCAGGGCAGATGCCCAGCCCGCATGATGGCAGCCACATTTTCCATGGCGCTGGTTACCGAGGGAAAGGCGCAGAGCAGGGTTTGCACCGCAGCGGGTCTGGGCAGCAATTTGAGCACCAGGCCAGTGATTACCCCCAGGGTGCCTTCGCTACCCACCAAGAGGTTGGTCAAATCGTAGCCAACCACTCCTTTTCTGGTACGCACCCCGGTGCGTACGCAGGCACCGCTGGGCAAGACCACTTCCAGGCCCAGGATATAGTCGCGGGTGGTGCCGTATTTAACACAGGCCGGGCCGCCCGCATCGGTGGCGGCATTGCCGCCAATGGTGCTTCTGTCCATGCCGGCCGGGTCAGGCGGATAGAACATGCCAGCTTCCCAGGCCGCATCCCGCACCCTTTGGCTGATCACCCCAGCCTCCACTTCCATAAGAAAGTTATCGCGGTCAATCAGGCGGATACGATTCAAATCCTGCAGGGACAGCACCACCCCGCCCTGATGGGCCAGACAGGCCCCGGCCAGGCCAGAACCACCACCCCGGGGAATAACGGGAAAACCGTGCTTGTTGGCAAGTTTGAGCAGGGTTTGTACATCCTGGGTGTGCTGCGCCCGCACCACCAGTTCGGGAGTGAAATCCAGGCCAGAGGCATCGGTACTGTATTCGTTTACCTGTGCCGGATCCGCAAGCACCGCCCCTTGGCTCAACTCTTCAATAAGGATGCGCTTAAGCGCCTCAGTGATAAACATGGCAGACAAAGGGAAAGGGGAAGAATCGGAACTCAACTACGACCAAATCCTGGAATGTAGAGAAATTTCTCAATTTTTTTCAGCAGCAGCATGGCCAGACTGACCAGGGCCAGATAGTATAGGGCGATCACTGCAAAGACTTCGGTAAAACGGAAGTATTCGGTGGCAATGGTCTTGCCTTCGCCGGTCAGTTCCATGCAGGTGACGATGTAGGCCAGGGAGGAATACTTGATCAGGTAGATGATCTCATTGCCGCAGCCATGAATGGCGCGCCTGAGCGCCTGCGGAATGATAACCGACTGCAGGGTCTGCAGGGTGCTGAAACCAAGCGCCTGCGCGCCCAGGTACTGTCCCTTCTTGATGGAGAGCAGTGCCCCGCGCACGTATTCGCTCTGGTAAGCACCGCTGCACAGGATAAAGCCGATCACCGCGGCCCAGTAGGGGCTCAGGTAAACACCCAGGTTGGGCAGCCCGAAGTAGAGGATAAAGAGTTGTACCACCAGGGGCGTACCTCTGAAGAGTGCGGCATAGGCATCCCCCACGGCGCGCATCCAGGGTATGCCAAAGGCGCGGATGGCTCCGGTGGCAATGCCGATCAGTACGCCTCAGCAGGCAGAGGGCACAATCAGGGCCACGCTCATGAGCAGGCCCCTGTTCAGGGCGCTGAGCAAGTCCTGATAAAAGGGCGACAGGCTCAACATGTGCCATCACCCTCGGCAAGTTCACTCAGACGGTCACAAAAACCCGCACTCTTGCTGCCGCAACCCGGACTGAGCAGTTGAGCAGGCTCTCCCTGTTCCACAATAACGCCTGCCTCCATAAACAGCACCTCGTCTGCCAGGGTAGAGATCAGGCTGATCTGGTGGGTGGCCATGAGCATGGTCATGCCCTTGCCAGCAAGACTACGGATAACTGCCAGCACCTCGCCAGTCAGTTCGGGGTCGAGCGCGCTGGTGGGTTCATCCAGAAGCAGTACCTGTGGGTCCATGGCCAGGGCACGGGCAATGGCTACTCGCTGCTTCTGGCCGCCGGAGAGTTGCGCTGGATACATATCCGCCTTGGCGCCCAGACCCACTTGCTCCAACTCCAGCATAGCCCGCTCTTCTGCCTTGGCGCGGCTGATCTTTTTTACCTTGCGCAGGGCAACGGCGATATTGTTCAGGGCATTCAGATGGTCAAAAAGATTGAAATCCTGAAAGATCATGCCCACCTGCTGGCGCAGCTGGTACAGACTTTTTTTATCGCCCAGATCAACCTGCTGGCCATCCAGTTGGATAGAGCCCTCATCCGGCAGCACCAGGCAGTTCAAACACTGCAAAAGTGTACTTTTCCCGCCGCCCGAGGGGCCGATCAGGGTCTTTATTTCGCCCCGGTTCAGGCCCACGCTCACCCTGTTGAGGATGCGTTGACCAGAGAAGGACTTGCAGATATTATCGGCCTGAAGTACCGGTACCACAGTGTTATTCATGATGATTCTTCTTCGGTATAGCCGGGAATACGCACCTTCTGCTCCAGCTTGCGCAGGGCAGCGACCCCGGCCCAGGTCAGAAAAAAGTAGAGCAGGGCCGCGGCCAGATAGAGAGGTAGATGCTGATAGGTGCGCGAGGCGACAAACTGGGCCCTGGCCATGATTTCCGGCGCACCAATAACAAAGGCCAAGGCGGAATCCTTCAAGATGATGGAATATTCGTTGGACCAGGCCGCAATGGAGATGCGCAGTGCCTGCGGCAGAATAATGGCGCGGATAGCAGCGGCGTCACTCATACCCAGGGCACTGGCAGCCCGGAACTGGCCCCGTGGCAAAGACTGGATCGCACCCCGGAAAATATTGGCCTGATAGGCCCCAGTGGTCAGCCCCAATACCACCGCTACGGCGGCCAGAGCGTTCATCTGGATATTCAGATAAGGGAAGAGACCGAAGTAGAAGAGAAAGAGTAGGGCGAGAATAGGGACGCCCCTGAAAAACCACAGGTAGCCGGCGAGTAGAAATCTGAGCCATCTGGGGCCGTATACCAGGCCAACCGCAACCAAGACCCCGATAACCAGGCCGATGCCCATGGCTGTGAGGACGATAATTGCCGTGTTCACCGCGCCGAGGAGTAGGTAGGGAAAGGCATCAATGACGGCGTTTATCTGGGCTTGCATGGGGGCGGCTTAGGCCGGAAGGTTGTGCCTGCCCGGCTTTCTGTTACACATAGGCAGGGTCAGGCGTAAGCGGGAGAGGGAAAAGGAGAACAAAAACATTGCCCACAGCACGGTGGCCTTGATCATGCATCCATGCTGTGGACATATTGATTTGAATGGCAGCTTCTTTAGTTGTTGAGATTGTATTTCTCAATCAGTTCGTTCCAGTACGGGGTTGCCATCAGTTTCTTCAGGCTGGCGTTCACCTTTTCCAGCAACTCGGTATCGTCCTTGCGTACCGCATAACCAAAGTCTTCCTCTGGCATGCCAAAGGTGCCCAGAACCTTTACGCCTTTTTTGGAGGCGGCGTCATTGGCCGGGGCTTCATCCATGGCTGCTGCGTCGATGCGGCCGTTGAGCAGGTCTTCAACCGCCAGCGGGGCAGAGTTGTAGTAACGCAGGGTGACGTTGTAACCCTTTTCAGCAATGTGCTCCTTCAGCCACTTGGCCTCGGTGGTGCCCTGCTGTACGCCCAGCTTCTTCTTGCGGGTGTAGACATCCTCGACACTCAAGGCTGAATCATTTTTCACTACAAATACCTGCTT
>CAZEIT010000058.1:7851-8532 GCA_964512515.1 uncultured Desulfobulbus sp. | reverse complement strand
GTCTTCTTACCCCGCCCCTGCGCGACCGTTTTGGCGTAATCTTGCGGCTTGATTACTACAGCCCCGAAGATTTGGCTATCATTGTCCAGCGTTCTGCCCGTTTGTTTCAGATAGAAATCGCGGCGGATGGGGCTTTGGAAATCGGCCGCCGCTCCCGGGGCACGCCGCGTATCGCCAACCGGCTTTTGCGGCGTGTGCGCGACTTTTCTGAAGTTGGCGGGCATGCCCGTATCACCAGCCAGGTAGCGGACCAAGCCCTGGACATGCTCCAGGTGGACCGTTTTGGTCTGGACGAAATGGACCGGCGCATTCTCCTTACTCTGATCGAAAAATTCCAGGGCGGCCCCATTGGCCTTGAAACCCTGTCCACAGCGGTGTGCGAAGAGAAAAACACCCTGGAAGATGTCTACGAACCCTTTCTCATTCAATCCGGCTTTCTCATGCGCACTCCGCGCGGCCGGGTTGCTACCCCCAGTGCCTACGCACATTTTGACCTGCCATTCCGCGCCAGCGCCATGTACCAGGCCGGCCTTTTCGATGATCCACCCTCCCAGGACTGAGCCTTAAGCTGTAAGTAGGGCTGCTCCGAATTCCCTTCTTATTTTCAGATGTTATGCAGCTTGCCCGTCTGCTGTAATAGCATTTCTGCGCCAGGGCCAATCAGCTCTTCATACTTGCTGC
>CAZEIT010000058.1:0-7841 GCA_964512515.1 uncultured Desulfobulbus sp. | reverse complement strand
TGCTGCTTATCCCATTCTTTTTTCTTGACTTCTTATCCGCCCCCTGTTTATTTTGTGGTTAATAGTGGTGCAAAGTGGTTGCAAGGTGGAGTGAAGACGTCAAGTTCATCCGTTAACAGTCTGGTGTCAGTGTGCTCCAGTTCGAAGGCAATTCAGACCATAGCCTGGACCCCAAGGGCCGGTTAAACATTCCTACCCGCTTTCGTGAGGTGCTCAGGGATGTTTACGGCACGGATTTGGTAAAAGTCACCCTGTGGAAGGATTGTCTGCGTGCCTACCCCCTGCCGGAATGGGAAGATCTGATGCGCAAGCTTAATGCTGAAGGTCTCAGGCACCGTATGGGCAGCAAGTTTATCCGTACCCTGACGACCAGCGTGGTGGAGTGTCCGGTTGATAAACAGGGGCGGATTCTGTTGCCGCCAAAGACCAGAAGCGATGCCGGCATTGACAAGGACGTGGTGGTGGCTGGGGTGTTGCAGCACTTTGAAATATGGGACAAGGATGCATGGCAACGTGAGTTTGAAGACATGCATGCCTCCTTTGACGACTACGAGGAAATCATGACAGCGGTCGGCGTTTTGTAGGCCGAGTTCATGGCTGGTGCTTCAGGGCATGTGCCTGTTCTGCTGGAGGAGGGGCTGCAGTGGCTGCAGCCGGTGGATGGCGGCCTCTATGTTGACGCCACTCTTGGTTTAGGCGGCCATAGCAGGGCCATCCTGGAGGCTTCAACGCCAGGCGGCAGGATCCTTGCTTTTGAGTGGGATAGCCAGGCCGCACAGAGAGCAAGGGGAAGTCTGGCGGATTTTGCACAGAGGATAGAGATTGTGCCAGCATCCTATGTGCAACTGACAAGTGAACTGGCACGGCTGGGCATAGACGCCGTAGATGGACTGATTGCGGACTTGGGCGTTTCCTCGCTGCAACTCGACACTCCGGAGCGCGGTTTCAGCTTTCTGGCGGATGCACCGCTTGACATGCGCATGGACACTAGCAGGCAGATGAGCGCCGCAGGTCTCTTGGCAGCGCTGAATGAAGAACAATTGGCTGATCTTTTCTACTACTACGGTGAGGAACGGCAGGCCAGGCGCATAGCCCGCTATCTGATTCAGGCCAGAGAATTGGAACCACTGCGCACCACCAAACAGTTGGCTCGGCTGGTGGCGATGGCGGTGCCAAGGAAATATCACCCCCGCAAGGTGCATGTGGCCACCAAAGTTTTTCAGGCTCTGCGCATTGCCGTCAACGGGGAGTTGGACAATATACGTACGCTGCTGGCGCAAGCGCCTGCAGTGCTCAAGCCCGGAGGGCGTATAGCCATAATTACGTTTCACTCTCTTGAAGACCGCTTGGTCAAACAGGCTTTTGAGCACAGCGACCTGCTTCGGCCCTTGCACAAAAAGCCGCTTGAGCCGCAAGCCGATGAAATCAAGAGAAATCCCCGCGCACGTAGCGCCAAAATGCGGGTTGCGCAGCGGTTATAAAGATTGCCAATCGTCGGCTTGGACGATAGAAAGCACGGTGAGGTGCAGTCATGATCAGCAATACCAATATTCGGACCTACAGATACCCCTACGCGCCGGCCAAAAGACCGCAACTGGCCCTGCCAGGAGACTGGGGGCGTTTTTTTGCCATGGGCAGTCGGCAGAAGGCAGTACTAGCAGCCATTGGCGCATGCGCATTGTGCGTCGGCATCACCAGCGCCGTTACCCTGCATGCAAAAGCCATGTCGGTGCAGGCGGACAAGCAGCAAGTGCAGAGCCGGTATATGGCCTTGGACAATGAGCATATTCATCTGCTTTCCGCACGGGCGCAACTCAGTTCCCGGGAAAGAATAACCAAGATTGCCGGAACCAGGCTCCAGTTGTTTGAACCAGCCGAAAATCAGGTTCAGCGGATGTAGGAGTTGCATGGCAAAGGTTGTCAGTGCAAAAAACAGAAAGACAAGGCGTGGCCTTAAGATTTTTTTAAGCGGTATTTTGCTGGCAGCGGCTGGGGCTGTTCTGTATGGAATCCCTCCCTCCCTCCTGGATATCAGCAGGATTATCCAGTCAGCTGTCAGCAAAATTCCCAGCAATTCAGCGGGCCTAGAGCCCGCTGCTTCTGTTTTAAGAGGATCGGTGTACGATCAGCGTTTTAACGAGCTGGCCGTAAGTTATCGCCTCTACACCTTAAATATCCGCCCAGCCGAAGTGGCTGATCATAAGGCTGTTGCGGAATCCTTGTCCGAGGTAATCAGCAGGCCAGCGCGAGAGATCGAAGGCAGCATGAAAAGCTCCCGCCAAACGGTCACGATCATGGACGATCTCGATGAATTTCAGGCCGCAAAGATCGAGGCCTTGGCACTGCCGGGGGTTGTGTGCCGTCCAGTTGAAACCAGGTTTTATCCATCCCACACTATTGCCTCGCATGTGCTGGGCTTCATGGGCGACAGTGCAGGTCTGGCCGGGGTTGAAGGGCGTTATGATGCGGTTTTGGGCTCTCGCGCAGTGCGGCCCAGCAATATTCCCGATATTGACTTCAAAGGTCATGACAGCATGGGGGCCAAATCGGTTGATTTGATCCTGACTTTGGATCTGCGCTTGCAGCGCCAGCTTGAGCAGCTCTTCCGTGAATACCTCGCCGCCCAGGGCATGGAAAAAGGCATGGGCCTCTTACTTGAGCCGGGCAGCGGCCGCATTCTCGCCCTGGTCAACCAACCCTCCTTCAATCCGAACTATTTTTGGAAGGCCAATGAGGGCAACCGGGTAAACCGGATCTACAGCCATTTGCTCGATAAGGATCTTATCCGGCCAATTTTGGTGCGTGCCGCGGAAATCGAGCGGGAAGGCATTGACGGCCCGGGCCTTTTGCCCGCGACTGTGTCTGCGCCGGATTACGGTTTTACCGATGCCATGCTGGACAACTTTGAGCACCGCATCCGCCTCTATGATTCTGTTTCAGATAATTGGGAAGGCGGTTCCTCGCAGGAAAACCTCGAAGGAAGGCGGGACGCGGTCACCGGTGTGCAGGTAGGGGCTACCCTGGCCAGCCTGGTAAATGGCGGCTGGCGCATCAATCCCTATGTGGTTGATTCTATTTATGACCACGCCAGTAGTACCCGTTTTTACCGGAAAAGTGATGGCGAAGGCCGTACCCATGTGCTGGATCCGGCCTTGAGTGTCAAGGTGCGCCGCAATTTGTTTTCCAGCTGGCTCTCGGAAAAGGATAATAAAATTCTGTATCAGGCGGCAAAAGAGCAGACCGGATTCGGCGGCGACTCGGGAAAATATTCCATTCAGCAGCTCTTTGCGGGTTTGGCGCCCGCGCAATATCCCCAGTACCTCCTGATCATAGCAGTGGAAAAAGACGAAATGCGGCCTGAGCAGCAACCGGGAAAAATGCCGAAGGAGGGCAGCCTGGAGCAACTGGGGCGGAATCTGTTGAACTATGTTGAGAAGAACCCACCGCAAACCGCCCAGGTAGAGGCGCCGCCACCGCGCAGTGAAGAGAATATGCGCCAGTTTTTCATCAGCAAACGTCTGGTCATTACCAGGTCACCCGAGGAAATTGCAGCCCACGCCGCAACCATGCCGGTTCTGCGGGGCTTAAGCCTACGCAAGGCCCTGCAAAAGATCGATCCCTACAAGATGAAGGTGAGCTTTACCGGCAGTGGCAAGGTCGTGGCCCAATACCCGCCCGCTGGTAGCGCGCTTTTGGGCATGAATGAGTGTATTTTGACCTTGGATGAACAATGAGCAGTGTTGGCCCGCGTACCCTGAAAGAACTGCTGCACACAGCAGGGATTGCCACCCCAATTGATTTGACCGGTTCTGCCCTGCACGAGCATGTCGAGGCTGTGGTATGCGATTCGCGCAAGGCTGCGCCCGGCAGCCTGTTCGTGGCCCTGCCTGGCCATGCCACCGCAGGTCATCTCTATGTGGAGGACGCCATTAACAGGGGCTGTCGCGCCGTAGTGGTGGAACAGAGCCAGCTTAATCCTGCCTGGCAGGCAAGCTGTATTCCGGTCAACAATGCCCAGCAGGCGTTGAACGCGTTGGCGGAAGCCTGGTATGGTTATCCGGCCCGGCACATGCAGTGCATTGGCATCACCGGCACCAATGGCAAAACGACTACCTCCTGGCTGATTGAAGGCATGCTCGCCCATGCCGGCTTCCGGCCCGGGGTGATCGGCACGGTGAATTACCGCTACCACAGCCCTGCAGGGGTGCAGGTGGTGCAGGAGGCATCCCTGACCACACCGGATGCCCTTACCCTGCAGGCACTTCTACGACGTATGGCCGATGTAGGGGTAAGCCACGTGGTCATGGAGTTGTCCTCCCATGCCCTGGTGCAGGAACGGATTGGCAGCATGCGCTTTCACGCGGCTGTTTTCACCAATCTTACTCGGGATCATCTCGACTACCACCAGACCATGGAGCAGTATTTTTCCGCCAAGGCGCTCCTGTTCAGCCACCATCTTGCTGAGGGCGCGACTGCGGTCATTGCCACGGATGCTCCGGGTGAGGAACAGCCCTGGGGAGAACGGCTGGCCCGGCTGGTACGTGGAGCAAAGGTGCTGCGCACCGGGCTGGACAGTTGCTGCGATATCCGGGCAGAGGCGCTTAAGCAGGGGCTTGCTGGCTTTAGTTGTGAGCTTGATGCCTGTGGCCAGCACGCAAGCCTGCATTCTCCTCTGGTAGGCGAGTACAATGTGCGCAATGTGCTCAGCGCCGTTGGTGCGGGTTTGGCGCTTGATCTGCCGCTTGCGCGTATCTGTGCAGGCATCGCTACGGTACAGGCGGTGCCCGGCCGTTTGGAGCGGGTTCTGCCGCCAGGAGCGGATGCCTCGCTTTTCCCCTCTGTCTTTGTTGACTATGCCCATACCCCAGATGCCCTTGACAATGTTTTGCGTACCCTGCGCGCTGTGGGGAGCGGGCGTCTGGTCTGCGTGTTTGGCTGTGGTGGTGACCGGGACCGGGGCAAGCGGCCGCTTATGGGCAGGGTGGCGGCCAGCCACAGCGATATCGTGGTAGTGAGCTCGGACAATCCCCGCACGGAAGCGCCTGAGCGTATCCTGGACGATATCATCCCTGGTGTTGAAGCTACGGGTGCAGTCTTCAGCAGTATGGAAGAGCTGTTTTTTCAGGCGACAACTGCTCCACGCTATGGCCGCATAGCCGAACGGCGGGCTGCCATCGCCTTGGCCTGTTCGCTTTGTACTCCGCAAGATACGGTGCTGATTGCCGGCAAGGGTCATGAAAACTACCAAATCCTTGGTCGGGAAAAACAGTACTTTGATGACCGGGTCGAAGCGGCGAATGCCCTGGCGGCATGGAATGAGCGCTTGCTCGTTGCGGCAACAGACGGAAACAAATGCGGTCAGGCTACGCAAAAGACACGGCTGGGCAAGATATGCACCGATAGCCGTGCCCTGCAGCAGGGAGATATTTTTTTGGCGCTCAAAGGTGAGCGCTTCGATGGCCACAGCTTCATCGAGCAGGCGGTGGCGGGCGGTGCTGCTGCGGTTATTGCCGAAGCATTTCCGGAAAACGTGCTGACGCAGGAAAAGGTGATCTGCATTCAGGTCGCTGATTCCCTTGCCGCCCTGGGCGCTCTGGCGCATTTTCGCAGGCAGCTCTTTGCCGGGCCACTTCGTGTGGCGGCCATTACCGGCAGCTCAGGTAAAACCACGGTCAAGGAAATGGTCGCCGCCATCTGCACTGCCGCCCTGAGCGACACGTGGGCGCATCAGGAACCGGTGCTCAAAACTAGCGGCAATTTCAACAACCTGATCGGTCTTCCCCTCTCGCTTTTGCCCCTGCAGGCTGGCCACCGTGTGGCGGTGCTGGAACTGGGCATGAGTGCTCCTGGCGAAATCGCTCAACTTACCCGTATTGCCGATCCGGATGTGGGTTGCGTCAGCACAGTGCATCCAGCGCATCTGCAGGGCCTGGGCAGCATTGATGGCGTGGCCAGGGCCAAGGCCGAGCTGTTTGAGCAGATGCGGCCCGATGCCATCCGGGTAGTCAACGAGGATGATCCCCGCATCTATGAGCGCGCCTATGCAACGGGCGGGCTGCGCATTGGTTTTGCCGTTACCAAGGCAGGACGCCGCCGTAAACCGCTGGTGAGCATCACCCGCCTGCATAACCTTGGCGAGGGAGGCATCCGCTTTACCCTGCATATTGGTGCCTGGTCCAGGCGGCTTACCGTACCGGCGCTGGGCGAGCATAATGCGCACAACTGCGCCGCTGCCGCGGCCATTGCCCATGCCATGGGCATAGGGGCAGAGGAGGTTGCAGCCGGGCTCTGCCAATATCGGCCCATGGATAAGCGCATGGCGGCAAAGGACCTGCCTGGCGGAGTAAAGCTGGTCAACGACGCCTATAATGCCAACCCTGCTTCCATGGCGGCTGGTCTGCGCACGTTGGCTGCCTTGGCCACTGCAGGTAAAGGTAAAAGGAAGAGCATGGCTGTCCTTGGCGATATGCTGGAACTGGGTGCAGCGAGTCCAGCCCAGCATCAGGGCATTGGCCGGCTTGCGGCCGAACTCGGCTTAAGCTACCTTGCTCTTACCGGCAGTTATGCCGGGGAGATAGCCCAGGCAGCGCAGGCCCATGGCATGCAGGCAGAGCGAATCCGTATTTTTGACAATCCCGCTGCAATAGGTTCGTGGTGTGCAGGGTTGATTAGTAAAGGTGATCTTGGCCAGGGAGACTGGATACTGGTGAAAGGCTCGCGCGGCATGCGCATGGAGGGCTTCATCGAAGAGTTGGAGCAACTGTTGCAGGCTGCAGATCAGCAAGGAGTGCACCATGCTGTATAACCTGCTCTACACCTTTCATACCGAATACAGCTGGCTCAATGTCTTCCGCTATATCACCTTCCGCTCCATTGGCAGTGCGGTCACCGCTTTTTTAATGGTAATGCTGGTTGGCCCCAGCTTTATTGCCTGGCTCAGGCGCAAGCAAATTGGGCAGGTGGTGCGGGATGACGGCCCAGAGACCCATTTCAGCAAGCGCGGCGTACCCACCATGGGCGGCATGCTCATCCTGGTTGCCATGATTGCCTCCAGCCTTTTGTGGTGCAACCTGCTCAGCGGCCTGATTTGGCTGCTTATAGGCATCAGTGTGTTTTACGGCGCCATTGGTGCGGCGGATGACTGGAAAAAGATCCGCAAAGGCAACGCCCGTGGGCTCAGGCCCAAGGAAAAGCTGGTGCTGCAGGTGCTCGGCGCAGGCATTGCAGGTTATATCCTCCTGGCGCACCTGCACTACGATGGCGTACTTAGCCTGCCCTTCTTCAAGGGGTTTCATCCAGACTTGGGTTGGTGGTATTTGCCCTTTGCGATACTGGTGATTGTCGGCGCGTCCAATGCGGTCAATCTAACCGACGGGCTTGACGGCCTGGCCACTGGCCCCATCGTGATTACCGCCTCTACCTATCTGATTTTTTCATATGTGGCTGGAAACGCGGTGGTGGCCAGTTATCTGCAAATACCGTACGTGCAGGGCGCAGGCGAGGTAACGGTTTTCTGTGGCGCCATGGTGGGAGCCTGCCTCGGATTTCTTTGGTTCAACTGCTATCCTGCGCAGATATTCATGGGAGACGTGGGTTCGCTTTCCCTGGGCGGCACCTTGGGCGCTATTGCCACCATCACCAAGCAGGAGTTTCTCTTGGTTATTGTGGGCGGCCTCTTTGTTATGGAGGCGCTGTCCGTCATCCTGCAGGTTGGCTATTTCAAGATGACCGGTGGTAAACGCATCTTCCTCATGGCCCCATTTCACCACCATTTCGAGAAAAAGGGCTGGCCCGAGTCCAAAGTAGTAATCCGTTTCTGGATTGTTTCCATCATCCTTGGA
>CAZEIT010000057.1:0-8559 GCA_964512515.1 uncultured Desulfobulbus sp. | reverse complement strand
GTCCCTGTCGGAAAAAGATCAGGGTAGGCACGCCCGTGATGCCAAAGCGGGCGGCATGGGCCTGTTCGATTGCGGTATTGATCTTATAGATGATGAGCTTACCAGAAAAGCGTGCGGCCAGCGATTCCAGTACCGGGCCCAACCTCTGGCAGGGACCGCAGGTAGGGGAGTAAAAATCCACCAGAACCGGCACTCTGGCCTGTTGCACATGGCTGATAAAATCGCTGTCCGCCAGTGTGTTGACCCGGCCAGCCAGAGCTGCGCCTGCCAGAGAGGTCCCGCATTTGCCGCATTTTGGCTTCAACCCCGTCTTTTCCTGGGCAACCCGGTTTTTTGTGCCACAAGCCGGGCAATAATAAATGGTGTCCATGGTTTTGGTCTCCCGCTTTTGCCAGTACGTTTTGCTGTTTCAACTCGTTGAAACTTCACGCTTCAACTCAAAATCGAGGCCCGCACCTTGCCCGCCCGCACCCGCACCAGCCAGTAGCGGGATGGATTGTCTCGCATGGCCCGCCGCAGGCTCTGACTGACCTCATGGCTGTCATCAACCAGATTGTATAAAACAGAGTCTATGCCGATAAAGCCGTCCAGCAAATGCACCAGAGTGTGCAGCACCTTGGTGGCATAGCCATGCTGCAGGTCCACGAGTTGGCGCAGGTTTTGCACCCCCTCTTTTTCCAGATGGCTGACCATGCGGTGGGCAAAGGAGCGGTTGGCAAGCAGACCTTCATCCATGTCGTCCCAAAAGGCCTCTTCATCAGCGCGGTTGGCCTCTTCAGGAAGAACGCGCAGGTTGTCATAACTGAGCAGCGGATTATCAGTGAGAAAACGATCCACATGACGGCAGGCGTTTTCAGCACTCTGGGCCTGGGCCAGAAAAAGATGGGCTACCGGTGGCAGTTCCATGGATGATCCTGATTCAAAATGCCTCGCAATGCTATTTCCATATCAAAGCCCTATATCTCAAAATACGCTCTGTGCCAGCTCCAGCAAATGCTCGCACGACTTACTTATATATGTGCCTGCCATGCGCGCCTGTGTCGCATTTGCCTCGCCTTATTCGCGTCAAGCTTGCAGGTGGCTTCGCTCTTCTCTAACTCTTACGCTGTACCGGCCTTTGAGCAGAGAGCAGATAGTCTGTGCGCACATTACCCAAGGCGGCAAAGATGCTTTTTTTGGCCCCTGGGATGCGGCGGTATATTTCGACAGCCAGATTGTGCATGTCCTCACGCCGGGTCTTTCCCGCAAGCGGACAGTTGGACGAGACAGGTTTCAGCCCATTGGCTTGGGCGATCTCTTCGATATTGCTCTTCTCCACATAGGCAAGCGGCCTGATCAAAGCCAGCCTGCCACCAAAAAGATCCTGCCGGGGCCGCATAGTGCTGATGTTACCCGCACTGGTCAGATTCAGTAAAAAAGTTTCAATCAGATCATCCTGGTGGTGACCAAAGGCTATTTTGTTGCAGCCAAGCCTGCGCGCCTCCGCAAACAGGAGCGTGCGCCGGGAGCGGGCACAGGCAAAGCAACTTTGCTCTGTCTTGTCTTCGTCAAGGCCACCTTCTGCTGCAACAAAATCCGGACGTTTGCCAGTTACAATACTTAGCCTAAACCCAAATCTCGCCAATTCCTCTTGGATGGCTGCCGCAGTTGCGCCTGTAGCCTGCCCTGGTTCCTGTGCCGGACTGCGGCGCATATCCACATGAACCAGCACAAGCTGATAGCGCACCGGCGCCTTTCCCTGCCAAAAGCGGAGCAGATGGGCCAGCACCAGCGAATCCACGCCGCCGGACACAGCAACCAGCACCTGGTCGCCATCGGCCAGCATGGCGTAATCGTGCATGGCCTGCCCCACCAGCCGGTTGACCTTGGCCGGCAGCCACATAGCGCTACAGCGAAAACTTATTTCGCGAGATGCTTACACTGCTCAAGCTGGCCAAGTAAACCCTCGCGAGCAAGCTCTTCAGCGGTTAGCCAGGTCATGCCGCGACGACCGGCCTTACCAAGGGTGAAGAGGTTTTCCATCACCGATTGCTGCTGCTCGTCAAAGCGACCATGGCAGAGCATGGAGCCAGTACTCACGTCGTAGAGACGGAATGCCAAGGTAACAGCGGCTGGCTGCTGCACCCCATAGGGGCCGCCGTCGCGCTCGACATAACGACTGAGCGATGTTTCCAGAATGGCGTTGCAGCCCACGCTCTGGGCCACCTCGCGCGAGGTCTCCAGATTCACCACCGCCTCCGGCGCCTGCAGACCGCCGACCTGGCTGGCGTCAAGCATGCGAGCCTTCTTGTTGCCGCTTAAGGCATCGTGCAAAATGGCGTCCACCACTGTGGCTCCGGCACTGAGATTTTTTTTCTCATCCGCAGACAGCACCCTGTCTTCGTTCACAGATACCTGCACCGGCAGGACGCCAAAGCAGGTGAGCGCTGGCGCGGCGGTCTTGGCCGGTCCGGCGGAGGCATGGCTCTGCGTATCTGTTGAGGCGCAGCCAGCGGCCAGGCTCAAAACACCCAATATAACGCCGGAAAACAAGAGTTGTTGTGCGGTCACAGGAATCCTCCCTATCGTGGTGGAATATAAAGATATGAGCTGCCAAAAAGGGTGCTGTCTGTTCCAGATACGGCGCAGGACAACAGAAAGTATGCAAACAGGCCCTTTTCCCCTTTTTCTTTTGTTCTCGTTATAGTGTACCTTTTGAGGAGAACTGCCCCTCCAGGCCGGGCATGGGCGCGACCGCCTGCCGCAAGGACTGACCAAGCGCCTTGAAAATTGCCTCGACAATGTGGTGGCCATTTTCTCCATGGAGCAGATCCACATGCAGGGTGCACCCCGCGTGCAGACTAAAGGCCCGCAGAAACTCCTGAGCCAGACAACTATCAAAGCTGCCTATTTTTTCCTGCTGCAGTTGCACCTGATAGTGGAGATAGGGCCGGTTGGATAAATCCAGGCACACGCGGGCCAAGGTCTCGTCCATGGGAACATAGGCATGACCATAGCGGCAGATGCCACCCTTGTCGCCCAGGGCCTTGGCAAAGGCCTGGCCCAGACATATGCCCATGTCTTCAACCGTGTGGTGATCATCAATATGGGTATCGCCCTTGGCCTGCAGGCTGAGATTGAAAAAACCGTGCACTGCCAGCAGGGTGAGCATATGATCCATGAAACCCACTCCGCTCTGAACCAGGGCCTGGCCACTGCCATCCAGCGCCAGTTCAAGGTAGATATCGGTTTCTCGGGTGACCCGTTCAACCTTGGCGCACCGCCCGTTTTGCTCTGTCATGCCAACTCCTTGATTCAAAGAAACCACCATTACGGCAAAAAGGGATAGAGTGCCACTCTTTGCCAGCCTTTCAAATTGGCGCAGATTTGGGCCGCAGGCATCAAAGCACTGTAGCTAATTTCCGGGCGAGATTCAATATTTGCCTGTTGCCAATCAAGGAATAATGGCGTATCAACCAGTGGGGTCTGCCTCTACGTCCCTCTTCGGTGCGGACAAACCAAGAAGGATCAGATCATGCTTTTTTTATTGACACATCTCCAGACAACCGATTATAGTTACTGCTCGCTACGTTTATTAAGCAAAGCGGGAATAACTCAGTGGTAGAGTGCAACCTTGCCAAGGTTGAAGTCGCGAGTTCGAATCTCGTTTCCCGCTCCAAAGAAGGTTCCAGGCTCGAACCGTTGTTCGAGCCTTTTTTTCTAGCAGGATTTGAGCAGATGAAAACCTATTACACACCGGTCGAAGAAATTGAACGGAAGTGGTATGTGGCCAATGCCGACGGCAAGGTGCTCGGACGCATTGCCGCTGAAATTGCCACACTGCTTCGTGGCAAGCACAAGCCGACCTTCTGCAACTTCCAGGACAATGGCGACTTTGTCATCGTGGTCAATGCCGAACGTGTGCATCTGACCGGCGGCAAACTGGATAAGAAGGTATACTACCGTCACTCAGGCTATCCCGGTGGCATCAAGGAGCAGACCGCCCGCGAACTGCTTGCCAAAAAACCGGAAGACCTCATCCGCAAGGCGGTTCAGGGCATGCTGCCCAAGAACAAGCTTGGCCGGGCCCAGTTGAAGAAATTGAAAATCTACACGGGCAACGAGCATCCGCACCAGGCACAGAAACCAGAAACCTACGAGATCCGTTAAGGGAGCGCACATACATGGCTCAGGAAAAAACCTACGCAACCGGCAGAAGAAAAACAGCAACCGCGCGTGTCTGGCTCACCCCGGGCAGCGGTCAGTTGGCTGTCAACAAGATGGAGCCGGCTGAATACTTTGGCAATATCTACTTTGAGCCCAAAATTGCCAAGCCCTTTGCTGTCACTGAGACCGCTGCCCGCTACGATGTTTTTGCCGCCGTGGCCGGTGGCGGCAAGTCTGCCCAGGTGGATGCGCTGGTACATGGAATAGCCCGCGCCCTGCAGGAACTTGATCCAGAGATGCGTTTGCCGCTGAAAAAGGCAGGCCTGCTCACCCGCGACCCGCGCGCCAAGGAACGCAAGAAATACGGCCTTCGCGGTGCCCGCGCCCGTTTCCAGTTCTCCAAGCGTTAAGCGGAAAAGACGCGCTCGATTTACTGTCTTTTTTGTTGCTCTTCAAAGGAATAACGAGGCTGCTCGTTATTCCTTTTTTTATTTTTTTTTTGCGTGACAGGATGCAGTGCGACACCTTTGCTGCCCGCAACGTGCACTGTCCGTTTTCATGGGGGATTTGCTATGCTCGATGTTGGCATCATAGGCGCATCCGGTTACACAGGGGTTGAACTCATCCGCATCCTTGCGGCCCATCCGCAGGTACGGCTCACCGTGGCCACCTCGCGCCAGTACGCCGGTAAAACCGTGGCCGAGGTATTTCCCAGTCTGAACAAGCGTATCGATATTTGCTGCGAAAACCTGGGGGTGGAAGAACTGCTGCCGCGCGCCGATTTTTTCTTTGCCGCGGTTCCCCATAAAACAGCCATGGATATCGTGCCGCAGCTTCTGCGGGCTGGAAAGAAAGTGGTTGATTTGAGCGCAGACTACCGCATCCACGACCAAGCGGTATACGAAGAGTGGTACCAGCCGCACAGCAGCCCTGAACTGCTGGGTGAGGCTGTATACGGCCTGCCCGAACTCTACCGGGAGGATATCCGCCCTGCCCGGCTGGTGGCCAATCCGGGCTGCTATCCCACCTCGGTCATCCTGGCGTTGGCCCCTTTGCTGCGTGAAGGGTTGATCGACCCTGCCACCATCATCATAGATTCCAAATCCGGCACTTCTGGCGCTGGCCGTGCCGCCAACGTGGCCAACCTCTACTGCGAAGTGGCCGATAGCTTCAAAGCCTACAAGGTCGGCGGCAGCCATCGTCATATTCCGGAAATCGAGCAGGAACTGAGCCTGGCTGCGCAGACTGAGGTGCGGGTCTCCTTTACTCCGCATCTTCTGCCCATATCGCGCGGCATTCTCAGCACCATCTATGCCAAGTTCAACGAAAAAGGCGCACAGGCCAAGCTCCAGGAACTCTACAACGACACCTATGGCAGCGAGTCCTTTGTGCGCGTACTGCCCGCCGGACAGCAGCCCGCCACCCAATATGTGCGCGGCTCCAACTGCTGTGATATCGCACTGCAAGCGGATAAACGCACCGGCCGCATCATTGTCACCTCGGCCATCGACAATATCGGCAAAGGCGCTTCTGGCCAGGCCGTGCAGAACATGAACATCATGAACGGCTTTGCCGAAGAGGCAGGCCTGATGGGGGCGGCCTTTTTCCCCTGATGGAGCGCTGCATCCGGCTGGTGCTCGCCTACGACGGCAATAACTACTGCGGCTGGCAGCGTCAGCGCCAGGGCGAGGCCACGATCCAGGCCACTTTGGAAGACCGCCTGCTGGTACTTTGTGGTCATCCCCTTACCGTGCATGGCGCAGGCCGCACCGATGCTGGCGTGCATGCGCTTGCCATGGTGGCCCATTTCCACACCCAGGTGCCCCACCCACTTGCAGCCTTTTCCAAGGGGCTCAATTCTCTTTTGCCGCCTGATATTCGCATCCTGAGCGCAGATGAAGCGGTGCCAGGCTTTCATAGCCGTTTTAGTGCTGTTGCCAAAATCTATCGCTACGATTTTTTTACCGGCACGGTGATGTTACCGGCAAAGAGGCTATACATGGCCCACCTGCCGGGTCATTTCGATGTTGCTCCGGTGAGGGAAGCGCTCGAGCAACTGCTTGGCACCCACGACTTTTCCAGCTTTGAACGGGCCGGTTCGCGCGACTTAACTTGTACTGAGGGCCGTGGGGCAACCCGCACCCTTTCCCAGGCAAGCTGTCTGCCAATTGACGATTGGCCACAGGGCTGGTCGTTGCGCCTGGAAGGTGATGGTTTTTTGCGGCAGATGGTGCGTATCATCGCGGGCACGGTGATTGAGATTGGCCAAGGCAAACGCCCCGCCGGCTCCATCCCGCAAATCCTCGCCGCCAGGGACAGGAAGACTGCTGGGCAGACCGCACCGGCCTGCGGTCTTTTTCTTGAAAAAGTTATCTATCCGCCTGCTCCCCTTATTCCGGTCCCAGACCAAAGCCAACACAGATAGGACTTTGGTAGAATCGGAATTAACCAGCATGTTCATTGCCACCTGCCCCCTCATTCTCGCCTCTGCCTCGCCAAGAAGGCGAGAGCTGCTGCTTGCCCTTGGCCTGCATTGCGACTGCATCCCCGCAGCCATAGACGAAACACCGCTACCCGGCGAAGATCCTGCCGCCTTTGCCAGGCGTATGGCAGAGAGCAAGGCGAAGGTGGTCGCGGCAACCCAGCCTCCATCAGCCTGTGTTCTGGCTGCGGATACGATCGTGTGCATTGATAATCGCATTCTGGGCAAACCGCGGACTCCGCAAGAGGCCCTGTTTTTTCTGGAACTGCTTAACGCCAGAAGCCACACCGTTATCACCGGCTACTCAATCAAAGCCCAGTTCCGTGATCTGGATCATACCGCCCATGCCAGCACCAGGGTGGATTTCGGCCACTTTGACCACTCTATCCTCCAGGCCTATGCTGCCTGCGGGGAGCCGCTCGACAAGGCAGGCGCATACGCCATCCAGGGTGCCGGCAGTTTCCTGGTTGCGGCTGTTCACGGCTCCAGCACCAATGTTATTGGTCTGCCAGTGCACGCTGTCCTGCAGGTTCTTGTGCAGCATCGGATTATCGCTCCCAAAGGCTGCTAAAGGTCCTTGGGAAATCTGCCAGGGCGCCAAGGAAAATCAGCCTGAGCTGGCTGAGGCCTGCTCCAGAACAGCCATGGTTTCAATGTGATGGGTTTGCGGGAACATATCAACCGGTAGTACCTGGATAAGGCGATAGCCACCTGTCTGCATCAGCCGCAGATCGCGGGCATGGGTGGCCGGATCACAGGAGATGGACACGATGCGCCTGGGCTGAAGGTGCGGCAGCAGGGCTGCGGCCTTACCCAGGCCCTGACGGGGCGGGTCAAGGAGGATGGTCTCAAAGCGGTTGCCACCACTAGCAAGGCTGGTTAAGCGGGAAAGCTCGGCAGAGGCATCGGCACTGATAAAGCGGATATTGTTCAGTCCTGCCTCTTTGCCATTACGCCGCGCCCAGTGGATGCTGGTTGTGCTGTATTCAATACCCAGTACCTGGGCGCCCAGAAGCGCCAGGGGAATGGAGAAGTTGCCGGACCCGCAAAAGAGATCAAGCGCCGTATCGGACGAGGCGGCCACGCTCATGGCCAGTTTCACCAGGTTTTCGTTTTGTTGACAGTTCACCTGAAAAAAGGAGTGCGGCGGCCAGTGCAGCTCGTAGCTGAGTCCTGTGTGCTGGAAATGCTGGCGCAGAAACATATCCTGATCCGCCTTTCCCGGCTGACACAGTGACACTCCCTGTGTCGTGCCGATCCAGTCCACCCCTTCAGCCAGGGAGGCGCACATGCGGCCAAGTGACTTGATTATACGCTCATCCCGCAAATTTTTGCCATGCAGCACCAGGGCAATACGGTCGCTTGCCGGGCAGTGGTTAAATTCAAGTGCTTGCACATACGAAGCTATTTGCGTGGTCCATTGCCTATCCTGCACAATTCGGCCCAGGGCAGTATTGATGCCCTCTGTCGCCAACAGGCAACGGTCAATCGGAACCAGGTTGTTACTCTGGCGGCGATGAAAGCCGAGCACGCCATCTTGCCGCAGATGCAGGCGCAGGCGATGCCGGTAAGCAAACTGCTGCGGGGAAGGCTTGGCTTGGGCGAAGATAGCCTCTGCCATGTCCACGCCGGCGCGCTGCAGGCTCTCGGCCACAATATCCATTTTCATGCGGAGCTGGGCTGCATAACCAGCATACTGCAGATTGCAGCCGCCGCAGTCGGCATAGTATGGGCAAGGGGCAGCAATTCGCTCTGGTGAAGGCTCAAGCAGCGCCGCAACCTCTGCCTCCACATGGCTGCCCCGTTCCTGCAACACACGCACACGTACCTCTTCCCCAGGCAGTGCCCCTTCCACCAGCACCACCTTGCCATCCGATAAACGGCCCAGTCCCTGGCCGCCGTGCACCAGCTTTTCAATGCGCACAGCTTTG
>CAZEIT010000056.1:0-8587 GCA_964512515.1 uncultured Desulfobulbus sp. | reverse complement strand
CAAGCCTCGCCAAAAGGTGCCGTTGTAGATTTGACCGATCCCTGGAACAAGGGCGCTTAAAACAGCCGCGGTTCCGGGATTGCGCACACGGGCGGGATGATCAAAGGACATGGCTTCCTCCTTTTTATGATATTTCAGTACCTTGTCTTTGGGAGCATTTTCTGTTTACAAAAAGTAAATATTTCTGCGCCAGGATCAAGTGGATCATACTTGTAGCCCCTTTCACCAGCAAATTATCAATGCTGGCCTTAAAATTCAATGCCGCGTTGGGCCTTAATCCCAGCTTGCAGGGGATGTTTGATCACCCGCATTTCTGTGACCAGATCGGCCGCTTCCATCAGGGCATCCGGTGCATAGCGCCCGGTTATAATCACGTGCTGCTCTTTTCTGCGGCTGGCAAGCACGTTAAGGCAGGCATCCAGGTCCAGCATCTGGTAGTGGAGCAGGTAGGTAAATTCATCGAGAATTACCAGATGATATTTGCCCGAATCCATACACTGGCGGGCAAGATTCCACCCTTCCAGGGCAAGACGCCTGTCCTCCTCCAGATTATCTGATTTCCAGGTAAAACCCCGGCCCATGATATGGAGATCCATGTAATCGGAATGGCGCTTTATTGTCTCGATTTCGCCATAGGTCCGGCTACCCTTGATAAACTGGATAATGCATACCTTCAGGCCATGACCGGCACTGCGCATGGCCATGCCCAGGGCAGCCGTGGTTTTCCCCTTGCCATTGCCGGTAAAAATCATGAGTAAACCGTTGGTTTCCATCATAGAGTATCGCTCTATTCTTTGTAGGTAGCATCCTTTTCTGGCAGGGTATGGCCAGTAATAGGCCGGGCAAGCAAATCTGTTGACAATACCTGCGCAAACTCAGTAAAATTGCTTATTTGCAGCGCCCAATTAACCGTCTCGTTGTGGCCTAAGCTGCAAAAACCTGAGACGAAATACATACTGTGATTATGACAAGCGAGCAAGCATCCAAATATTCAGAGGCCGGCGTTGATATCGACAAAGGCAATTTTTTTATTTCTCGCATCAAACCGCTGGTGGCAGACACCCACCGGCGCGGGGTGTTAAGTGACATTGGCGGATTCTCTGGGCTCTTTTCACTGAGCAGTGAAAATGTAAAAAATCCAGTGCTGGTTTCCTCCACCGACGGGGTGGGTACCAAGTTGCTGGTAGCCAAACTCTGCAATCGCCACGACACCATCGGTATCGATCTGGTGGCCATGTGCGTGAACGATGTGGTGGTGTGCGGAGCCAAGCCGCTTTTTTTTCTCGATTACTTTGCCAGCAATTCTCTTGAGCTTGATGTGGCCACCGAAGTGGTGCGCGGCATTGCCAAGGGATGCAAACTGGCCAGTTGCTCGCTGATTGGCGGAGAAACCGCTGAGATGCCCGGCCTGTACCAACCAGGTGACTATGATTTGGCCGGATTTGCCGTGGGTATTTGCGACCGGGATATGATCATTGATGGCAGCGATATCCGCGTTGGCGATAAAATTATCGGCCTTGCCTCCTCTGGCCTGCACTCAAACGGCTACTCCCTGGCCCGTAAGGTCTTTTTTGAAGAAGCCGGTAAAAACGTGCACGATCATGTTGAAGAACTTGGCCGCACCGTGGGCGAGGAACTGCTCATGCCAACCAGAATCTATGTGGACAGTGTGGTCAATATTTTGCGCCGTCACAAAATCAATGGCCTGGTGCATGTGACAGGCGGTGGCTTTATCGACAATATCCCCCGGGTGCTGCCTCCGGGTTGTCTTGCCCATATTGAGCCAGGCTCCTGGCCAGTTCCGCCAGTGTTTACCTATATCCAGTCCAAAGGTCAGGTGGATATTCGGGAGATGTACCGCACCTTCAACATGGGCATTGGCATGGTTGCCATTGTCAGCGCCAAACATGTGGAAGATATAATGCAGCAATTTACTGCTCATGGTGAAACACCGTTTCTTATTGGTGAAATACGTTCTGCCCAGCCCAGTGTGGTGGGCAAGCAAATTGCCATTACCAACGTGTGCTGATCTTTTTCATTTCTTCCTCACGTACGCCTGCACTTCTTGGTTCACAAAAAGAACCGGCCTTGGTGAAAACCCCAAGGCCGGTTCGCGTTCTGCGCAGGCATTCTTGCCTGACCTGTATTCCGATTCCAGATTAAAGATGCTATCAAGGAGGCAAGAAAAATACGACGCAGGTGTACATAAAGGTACTCCGAGGAATATTTTCTGAAGCCGACACAGAGAGCACTTTAATATGGCATTGGAATTTTACCAGGCCTCCACATAGGCCACGTCTGTATAGGCCTGCTCCAGCTTGACCTTGTGGCCCCGTTCCATATCGGCAAGCCCCATAAACACTTCTTTGATTTTTTCTGAAGAGGAATCCTTGGCCAGGTTCAGATACATGTTCATGGCCCACTCTTCCCGCTTCATGGCCACGGCAAAGATATCCGCCATGCTGACCTTTCCTGACATATCCGGGTCGGGTATGGTTTCCGAAAGCTTGTAATCCTGGGTTTTCTTGAAGTTAAGCTTGGCCTCGTTATTGGCGAGAATATCGCTTAAAAGCTGCTCGTGCTTGAGTTCCTCCTCGGCAAATTCCAGAAAGAGCTTTTTCACCATGGCATTGCTGGTTTTGGCGGCAACCCCTTGGTAGTATTCCTTAGCCTCCACTTCACTGCGAATGGCAAACTCCAGTATTTCCCGAAAATCATCCATGATGATCCTCCTTATGCTTTGATTAGGCCCTACAGAGATGGACCTGAACTTCATAGGCTAACTTGATGAACCAGGCACCGGGCAGGCACTGTTTGAGTCGGCCCGGTGCCTGGTTCGCATGGTGCTATAAATTAAGGCCGTGCCTGCCTTTGCACCACGGTATCCCAGGGCTGGCCATCGCTGATCTTTTCAATCCTGACTGCAGACACCTTGTACTCGGCTGTTTCCGTAACCGGGTCAAAGACATTGTTGGTCAGAACATTGCCACAGGCCTCCTCAAAGTGAAAACTGCACCAGCATACCCCCCTGGGCGAGCGGTCTGTTACCCAGGCTTTTACCTCGATGCTGCCGCGGCGGCTGGTCACCCGCACCATATCGCCGGAATTTACCCCTAGTTTCTTGGCATCCTCCGGGTTGATCTCAAACAACTCTTCCGGAAAGATGGTATCCAGACCAACGGCATTCCTGGTCTGGGTGCGGGTATGGTAATGCCACAGACGGCGGCCGGTGCTGAGGACAAAGGGATATTCGTCATCTGCCCATTCTGCCGGTGGAATCCAGTCAACGGGATGAAACAATCCCTTGCCACGAACAAAGCGTCCCTTGGCATGTAAAAATGGCGTGCCAGGATGCTCAAGGGTCGGACAGGGCCACTGCAAACCGTATTGGTGAATACGCTCCCAGGTAATACCGGCAAAGCCTGTGGAGGTGCTGCGCATATCCTCCCAGATTGCATTGGCCGAGGTGAAGCCCAAATCCTTACCCAGGCGCTTGCCCAACTCCTGCAGCACCCACCAGTGCGAGCGCGCTTCGCCCGGCCGGGTCAGCACCTTGCGCACCCGCTGCATGCGGCGCTCGGTGTTGCTGAAGGTGCCTTCCTCTTCTGCCCAGGAGGTGTCCGGAAAAATGACATGGGCATATGGAGTGGTGATATTGGGGAAAATATCACAGACAATGAAGAACTCCAGCGACTGCAGGGCCCGGATGGTGTGGGCCATATGCGGATCGCTCTGGACCGCATTGTCACCCACGCAGTAGAGAATCTTGGTCCCGCCGTCCAGCGCCTTGTCAATGATGGTCGGCTTCTTGTAACCCGGCTTGGTGGGCAGTTTGTCCACGCCCCAGGCCTTGGCCATCTTGGCAGAAACCTCCGGGTTGGCCACGGGTTGATAATTGTGGAACACATCCGGAAGCGCGCCCATGTCACAGGCGCCCTGCACGTTGTTCTGGCCGCGCAGCGGGTTGAGGCCCGCACCGTGTTTGCCGATATTGCCCAGCACCATCTGCAGGTTGGCCAGGGTTTTGACGTTGTCTGTGCCGCAGATGTGCTCGGTAATGCCCAAGGTGTAGCAAACGCTGACCGACTCGGCCTCACCCAGAATGCGGGCCACCTTTTTCATCAACTCAACCGGTACGCCGCAGATCGCCGAGGCTCGTTCCAGTGGATAGGCAGCGGCCACTTCCCGGATAACATCAGGGTTTTCCGTATATTCGTTAAGATATTCCTCCTTAGCCCAGCCATTGGCAAAGATTTCGTGCATCAGACCGTTGATATAGGCCACATCTGAGCCCACCTTGTGTTGCACGTGCATGGTGGCCCAATTGACCAGATCAATGCGGCGCGGATCGTTGACAATCAGAATAGCGCCTTTTTTCACCGCCCGTTTCACATAGTACGAGATGACCGGATGGGCTTCCGTCATGTTGGAACCAATCACAAAAATAACCTTGGCGTCTTCCAGCTCACGAATGGAGTTGGTCATCGCCCCGCTACCAAATGCTGCGGCCAGACCGGCCACCGTGGGAGCGTGTCAGGTTCGGGCGCAGTGGTCGACATTGTTGGTGCCGATCACCGCGCGGGTAAATTTTTGGATGGCATAATTGTTTTCATTGGTGATGCGGCCGGAACCAAAGGCGCTGAATACATCTGGCCCGTCTCTGTCCACAATCTCCTTGATGCGGGTGGCGGTATAATCAAGCGCCTCCTCCCAGCTCACCTTTTCCAGCACACCGTTTTTGCGGATCATGGGGTGGCTGAGGCGGTTTGGGCTTGAGGGGAAATCGTAGCCGTAGCGCCCCTTCACACAGAGCATACCCTCGTTAAAGGCGTCTTCCCGGCCTGTTACCCGTACGATGCGGTTCTGGCCACGATCAACATGCAGGGTCATCTGACAACCAACTCCGCAATAGGGACAGGTGGTGTTCACCATTTCCAGCTCCCAACTGCGGCCAAGTCCCCTGGCCTTCTTGTCGGTAAGCGCGCCAGTGGGGCAGAGCTGCACACATTCGCCACACTGCACACACGAGGAAGAACCAATGGGCAGGTCATGATCAAAGCTGACCTTGGTGCCTGCGCCACGATAGGCAAAACCCAGGGTGTCGTTGATAACCGTGCAGTTATCCCCCTGAATGCAGCGACCGCATTGGATGCATTTGTCAGCATCAAAAACCAGAAATTCCGAGCTGAGATCTTCTAGGCTGCGCTCGGGCTGGGGAAAGGAAGGATGGTTGATGCCCAGGGAATAGGCCACATCCTGTAATTCGCAGCTACCGCACTGGGCGCAGGAAAGACAATCGTGGTGGCCAGCGGAAAGAAGCAGGTCCACCACCATTCTGCGGTGCTTGTGCAGACTTGGGCTTTCGGTGACAATCTTCATGCCTTCGCCCACCTGCACGGTACAGGCAGTGACAATGCCGCGCATGCCCTCCACTTCCACCACGCACACCCGGCACTTGCCCACCCCGCCTGTTTTGGCGTGGTAGCACAGGGTGGGAATGTGCACCCCATGCGTCCGGGCAGCCTCCAATATGGTTTGTCCAGGCTCGACTTCATAGCCTTTGCCATTCAGTTCTATGTTCATGCTGCCTCCTAAAGGTCTGCAATTGTGCAACAATGTTTCATGATGCTGAGCCCTTATAGTTTATCCACAGCGCCAAACTTACACGCCGCAAGGCAGGCCCCGCACTTGATGCACAGTTCCTGATCAATCACATGTTTTTCTTTCTTTTCACCACTAATGGCCTGCACCGGGCATCTGCGTGCACACAGGGTGCAACCGGTGCAGTTGTCGTTGATGGTGTACTGCACCAGGGCCGGACATACATGGGCCCTGCATTTTTTTTCGTTGATGTGTTCCAGGTATTCGTCGCGGAAATGCATCAGGGTGGAGAGCACCGGATTGGGTGCTGTTTGGCCCAAGCCGCAGAGCGAGGTGCTTTTTACGGTAGCGGCCAGATCTTCCAGCAAATCCAGGTCTTCCAGCGTGGCCTCGCCGGCACAGATTTTCGTTAAAATGGCCTGCATACGCTTGGTGCCTTCCCGGCAGGGCACACACTTACCGCAGGATTCATCCTGGGTGAATTCCAAAAAGAAACGGGCCACATCCACCATGCAGGAGCGCTCATCCATGACGATCATACCGCCTGAACCCATGATTGCGCCCAAAGATTGCAGGGTTTCGTAGTCCAGGCCAACATCAAGATGCGCCGCCGGAATACAGCCACCGGAGGGGCCACCCATTTGTGCAGCCTTGAACTTGCCGCCATCCTTGATGCCGCCGCCGATGTCATAGATGATTTCGCGCAGCTTTGCGCCGATCGGCACTTCAACCAAGCCGCTCACAGTAATGGCGCCAGCCAGAGCAAACACCTTGGTGCCCTTGCTCTTTTCTGTGCCCATGCCCGCATACCACTCGCCGCCCCGATGGATAATGGCCGGGATGTTGGCAAAGGTCTCCACATTGTTGAGGCATGACGGCTTTTGCCACAAGCCCTTCACCGCCGGAAAGGGCGGACGCGGACGCGGTTCGCCCCGCTTGCCCTCAATGGAGTTGATCAGGGCGGTTTCCTCGCCACAGACAAAGGCGCCGCTACCCATGCGGATTTCCATATCAAAGGAAAAATCCGTGCCCATAATGCGCTCGCCCAAGAGACCAGCTTCGCGGGCTGCATCAATGGCAATCTGCAGACGTTCAATGGCAAGCGGATACTCGGCCCGCACATAGACATAGCCCTTGCCTGAGCCAATGGCATACGCGCCCAGGGCCATGCCCTCGACAATACTGTGCGGGTCACCTTCAAGCACGCTGCGATCCATATATGCGCCAGGATCGCCCTCATCGGCATTGCAGAGGATATATTTTTGCGGCTCCTTGCTGTTGCGGGTAAAGGTCCACTTGGTATGGGTGGGGAAACCTGCTCCGCCACGGCCGCGCAGGCCAGATATGCGCACCTCGTCAATCACCTGTTCCGGGGTCATGGAGCTAAGCGCCTTGGCCAGGGCAGCATAGCCGTCGTGGGCAATGTAGTCTGCAAGGCTGGTGGGCACGATTTGACCACAGTTGCGTAGCACCACCTTGGTCTGACGTTTGAAGAATTCGATGTCCGTCAAAACTGGCACCGGTTTTTCCCCTTCCCCTTTCCAGGTCAGCCGCTCCACAACCTGATTGTTTTTTAAATGCGATGTGACCAGTTCTTCAGCATCATCTGGCTGCAGGCCCTGATAATAGGTCTTGTCGCGACCGATCACACAAACCGGGCCCAGGGCACAGGGCCCAAGGCAACCGGTTTCAATGATGCTCACCCTGTCTACCAGACCATGGGCGCTGAGCGCGGTTATAAGGGCATCCTTGAAGGCGTAAGCCCCGGAAGCGATGCAACCGCCGCCGGCACAGAGCAGGATGGCTTCATGCTGCCCGGCAGTACCATGCTCCGGGCTGTCGGCACGGGCCTGCGCGCGGATTTGTTTCAGGTCACTGGTGGATTGTATGCGTTCAATATTCATACCAGTTCCCCCTCGTGTTGCTCGGCATCCCGATATTGTTGAATCAGCCCTGCCACAGCCTCCGGACGCACTCGTTGGTGGATGATGTCATTGACCATGATAACCGGCGCCAGACCGCAGGCGCCGAAGCAGCGGCCGGCCTCCAGGGTAAAAAGGTGATCCGGTGTGGTCTCGCCCACTGCCACATTGAGCTCTTCGCGGAAGGCATCCAGCACGGCCTGCGCGCCCAGTACGTAGCAGGCCGTGCCTAGGCAGATGCGGATGGTGTACTTGCCGCGTGGTTTCATGGAGAAAAAATGATAAAAGGTCACCACGCCATACACTGTGGCCATGGGGATGCGCAGGCTTTCACTGATCTGTTCCATGGCAAAATGCGGCACATAGCCAAAGAGGTTCTGCGCGGTCTGCAGGGCCGGAATCAGGCCGCCTTCCTCGCGGGATGTCTTGGCCAGCATGGTGTTGAGCGTAGCAAGCTGTTCCAGTTCAGTTGGGGTTCTTTCGTTTGTTTTCATAGGTGTCTGCCAGGCTCCTTCAGGTTACAAACCAGACGTGTCGCACGAAAACTGTCCGGTGGCTCATCTGTTGCGCGGTTTATTCTGCCACCACGCCATTCTTGGAGAAAACCTTATTGTTGAGCATGAGCGCGACTATAAAGCCGACTATCAGCAAACCAGTTCCAACGATAAAGGTGTAGGTGGGCACCACATCGGGCCTGTCCTTGAACATGTCCTTGATGATGGCCACAATTTGCGGCCCGGCAATACCAGCAAAGGACCATGCAGTCAGAATTGTGCCATAAACCGCGGGCATGAGGCGCTGGCCAAAGGTATCGAGCACAAAGGAAGGCATGGAGCCAAAGCCGCCACCGTAGCATAAAAGCACGTAGCAGACCAAAATGCCAAAGAGCAGCGGCTGACGGATAAAAATCAGAGCGGCAAAGACGAGTATCTGCGAGGCAGGAATGATACGGAAGGCCTGAATGCGGCCAATCTTATCGGAAAGCCCACCCCAGAAGAACCCACCCACCCCCTGAAAGATGGGCCTGAAGGCGATCACGGTAGCCCCTGCATCCGCCAGAGTAA
>CAZEIT010000055.1:0-8663 GCA_964512515.1 uncultured Desulfobulbus sp. | reverse complement strand
CGTGTGGCACGAAGTGTCCAGGCTGCTGGCATGGCTTGCCCTCTTTTTTGGCAGCGTTAGCGGCCTTGGTCTGGCGGGCGCATTCCTGGTGTATTCCGGCAGAGCGCCGCTCAATGTCTCGGCCTTTCTCGGTATTTTTGTGGTCCTGCAGCTCGCGCTTCTTCTGGTTCAGTGCCTCTTTTTACTACTGCGGCGTTTACGCCGCACGCACTTGCAGTCATCCGCCCTCTATACCCTGCTCATGCGGCTGGTCGCCTACAGCGCCGACTGGGTCTATGCCCGAACGCGCCGTAGCCTCCATGCCGAGCAGCGCCTCAACTTTGCCGCTATTTTTGGCCGCTTGCGCAGCAGGCGCGAACAGGCCCCGCTCTTTGTCTGGCCGGTTTTTTTTCTGCTTCAGCTCTTTGCCATTGGTTTTAATCTGGGCGTACTCGGGCTGACCCTGGCCAAAGTGGTTTTCTCTGACATGGCTTTTGGCTGGCAGTCTTCCCTGCAGCTCTCTGCCCAGCAGGTGGCTGAGGGGGTGCGTCTCGTGGCCCTGCCCTGGAGTTGGCTCCTGCCTGAGGGCGTGGGCTACCCGAGCCTTGCCCAGGTGGAAGGCACACAAATAATCTTGAAGGATGGCATCTACCACCTTGCCACCCAGGATCTGGTTTCGTGGTGGCCCTTTCTCTGCATGGCACTGCTGGTGTATTGCCTGCTGCCAAGGCTGATGCTGCTAATCAGTGGCCTGGTGCACTACCGGCGGCAACTAGCCCGACTGGAGTTGCACAGCCCGGAAACCAGGCGCTTATTGCAGCGTATGACAACGCCCCAAGTAGAGACCAAGGGCGACGGGACAGACGACGCCCATCTGCGCAGACTGGTGGAAAACACCTTAAAAGGAGAAGCTTTTGAGCCTGCATTCCAGGAGGTGATAGAACCTACCATACACGCCACTGCTGGCCCTGTATTCCATATTAAGCGGCTTATTCTGGCTCCGGAGGAAGTGCTGGCATACCTGGACAGCAGCACGCTTGAACAGGTGCTCGAGGCCATGATCGGCCCAGGGCCAAACAGGGTACAGATGCTGCCCTTTTCCGCAACTGCCGAGCAGGAATTACTGGCGCAGATTCAGAGCGAGCATGCGGCAGCACAGCTGGATGAAATCTACCTGGTTCAGGAAGCCTGGATGCCGCCTCTGCAGGAAACGTATAAGCTCCTCACAAGCCTGCGCAAGGCAACTGATGCCGCCACTCCGCTCACCATCCTTTTGCTTGGCAAACCCCAGGCCAATGCGCCCCTCACCCCGGCCCAGCCCGAACATGCGACCATCTGGCGCAAAAAGATGCAGGCCCTGGCCGATCCCTTCCTCGATACCCGCACGTTGAAGGAGGCCCCATGAGCCATACCACGCACCTGGGTATTGTCCCGGAATTCGCCATTATCGGGCACCCCAACGAGGGCAAGTCATCGGTTTTGTCCACCCTAGCCGAAGACGACAGCGTGCGCATCAGCCCTTTTCCCGGCGAAACCGTGGTTTGCCAGAGCTTTCCCGTGCGCATCGATGGCCGGGAGGTGATCCGTTTTATTGATACACCGGGTTTTCAAAACCCGCGCGACACCCTGGAATGGCTCAAAACGTACGATGGCCCGCCCGGCAAGATGCTTGCCGCCTTCCGGGCCGCCCATGCCAATGACCCGGGATTTCATGACGATTGCGAACTACTTGGCCCGGTAGATGCCGGGGCTGGGGTCATCTTTGTGGTGGACGGATCTCGTCCGGTGCGGCAGGTTGATTTGGCGGAAATGGAGATACTGCGTCTGACCGGCGCGCCCCGCATGGCGGTGATCAACTCCAAGGAAGATGATGCCGCCTATATCAACCAATGGCAGAATGAATTCCGCAAAAATTTCAATGCTGTCAGGCTATTCAACTCCAGCCGCGCCAATTACCGCCAGCGTATCGAGCTGCTGGAAAGCCTGAAATCTATTGATCAGGAACTGGAGCCGGTCTTGCGCCGGGTGGTACAGGCTTTTGAAGAAGACTGGGAGCAGCGCAATATCCGCAGCGCCAATATACTCATCGACCTGTTCAAGGAGGTACTCACCTACCGTAAAACCGTGCCCTACAAGGAGGGCGAGGAAGACCGGCTGCGCCGCCAGTTGCAGGAGCGCTTCCAGGCCCATGTTGCCAGGCTTGAGCAGGAGGCGCATGCCGCTATCCGCCGTCTGTTTAGGCACAATATCTTCAACCTGGAGCTGCCGCCGCAGTCCATCCTGGCAGAGGATCTGTTCAGTGAACGCACCTGGGAATTTCTGGGCCTGGGCAAAACCCAGCTCATTGTCGCCGGGGCCCTGGGCGGGGCCGCCCTGGGGGTTGGTCTTGACGCCGCCACCATCGGCACCTCCTTTGGCGCGGCATCCGTGATTGGCGGCATCATAGGAGCAGGGGCCGCAGCCCTGAAGGCAGAAGATCTGCTCTCGGGCGCACGCCTTTTGGGTATGCAGCTTGGCGGCGAGCAACTACGCCTGGGGCCAGTCAACAACATTCAGCTCCTGTATATCCTGCTGGATCGGGCCCTGCTCTTTTACGCCCATGTGATCAACTGGGCCCACGGTCGCCGCGACTACGACAGCGCCGGCAGGCAGGGAACGGCAGGGCACAGTGGCAAGGAAGGGTACACCGCTAACTGGAGCCGGGAAGAACGCCGGGTGGGCGAACGCTTCTTTACCGCTCTCCGCCAGGGCAAAGAACTGGAGGTGGAGGAAAGCACCGTTGCCCTGCACCAGCTTTTACTGGCGCAATTCGAAGGTATTGCCGAGGCACGGCAATAATTCCAGTTCAAGAGCAAAGCGCTATCGGCGTCGGTTTTGAGGAGTGCTCGCAGGCCGTAAGCCGCTGTACGCCTGCACCGCATTACATCTGCCTCTTTGATCCACATCTTTGCTCTGAAACCAGAAGACCGGAAGAACACATCCTGTTTTGTTGTGCCCAGGCACTATTCACAGCATTTCTTGACGCCAAATTTGGCAAGAATATTTTCCATCAAACACCACCCGGTAAAGGCAGATTGAAGCAGGTTCAGGCCGATAAAGGTGGTCAGCCACAACCAGTAAGGGTGGTGCCACTGCGACAGCCCCAAGGTGACCAAAATGCCGGTGCCTGCAATCGCGCGAATCCATTGTTCCATTTTCATGCCCTATCCCTCCTTTGTTTTTTGGTGAGCATTGAAACGGCGCCTGCCTACACAATAACCTTGAATCTTGATAAGTGTCCGGAAAACCACCCACCTCCTTTCTGGCCGCCCCCTTCTACTCAGCGCTAAACGGCAAACCAGCCCAGGCGCGCAACACCTTGCCCGTCATATCGCCTTCCACGGCCTCCACATAGTACTGTGCCGCCTCCTGCGCCGTTACCAGACCTCTGCCCTCCCGCCCCGGCTCGACCACAGGAGCCGGACTCACCACATTGAGGCGAATGCCGCGCGGCAGCAAAGGGGCAGTAATTTTTACAAAGGCATCAATGGCGGCATTGAGCGGGCCAGTGGCGCCACTCATTGGGTGTGGATAATGACTTAAAAAACCGCTGCTGAACACAAACACGCCCTTATCGCGCACAAAGGGTTGTCCGAGTTTAAGCAGGCGGATCTGGCTCAAAAATTTGCGCTCAAAGCCGTAGAGATAGTCCGCTTCTGCAAGCTCTGCATAGGGTTTAAAGACACTGTCATTCCCCACAACCGTAATTAAGGCGTCGAACGCGCCAATCTGCGTAAACATCGCCTGCACGTCAGCGGCATCTGTATAGTCGCACTGCACATCACCGCTGCGCGAACCCACCCGCACAATCTCGTGCCGCGCTGAAAGCGCCTTGTCCACTTCTTGGCCGATATGACCTTTTGCTCCAACAAGTATTATTTTCACGGTACCTCCTCAACAACGAAGAATGCAAAAAAGGAGACAGCTTGACACCTGCAACCGGATACTGGTACCACGCGAGACCAGGGGCTACTATTCCAGTTCCATATCAAAGCCGACATAGATAAGGCTTTGATATGGAACTGGACTTACTCCTTCAAACGAACCTGTAACTTGCCCTCTTGCACACGGATAGACTCAACCCCGTCGGCAAAGGCTTGCCAGAAGCCCTGGTTGGCGCCAAACTGTTCAATCAGGTCTACATTTTTCAAACCGCCCAGCCAGGCATTAGGCATCGGTACGCCCATGATAGAAACCCCGCGCAGCACCACCACCGGTTTGGCTGCCCGGTAGGCCAGTTCCAGCCCGGTGCGAATCCGCAGGGTTTTGCCACCCATAAAGGGGAAATCCGGCGGCAGGGTAACGAGCATGTTGGCACTGACCAGATCATCAGCCAAATCAATGGCAACGCGATTTGCAAGGTCGGTATTACTGGCCAAGAGTGCATTGAGTTCCCGCTCATTGAAATTGATTTCCCGAGATAACCCGTCTTCGCTGTAGGGCTCCGGCTTGGGCATTTCCAGCGGCTCCGCCCGAAGATCAGCGGATGTATCCGGGCGCGCATTGCCACGCGCAGGCTTGCCTGTTTCGTCTGGTCTTTGCGCTGTTGCTCTTTCAGGCGGCTGGATATCATCCCACTGGTCCAGGCGGGCCAGCTTCAGTTCGAGCTGGTTTGATTCCGCAGCACTCAGGGTGACTGGTTGAAACGGTTTGGGAAAAAGCCAGGACTGGGCGAAATACAGGGTAAGCGCCACGCTGGCTGCCACCGCTGCCAGCACAAGACCGGTTACCTGCAGCCAACTCAAGCCAGAAGATTTTTTAGTCTCGCTCATCAAAGCCTCTCTTGGGGTTATGGTGCGGGTTTGTGGTGTGCGCCCGCAGGGTTCATACAATCATTCAATCAGATAAACAATGATCTCATCTGATCAATTCGCAACACAAGATACAGACAAAGGATAGAATAAGCCTGCGATACCATATTTTGAGTAGTATCGTATTTTAATGCTATATTGCGGCAAGCTCAGGTGGGGAAGCAGCAGCCACAGGACCTTGGCATCTGTCCGGGCTAGCCCTTTTCATGCCAGGCGATGCTCCAATCTCCTTGTTGATGGTGAAAAGTCCGGTACAATCAAGCCTCAAAAAACAGCGGTCAAACCAGGCTACAAAATTTCCCCTAGAATATAAAACCTGCATCTTCGTAATTCATGAACATCTATCTTATTCTGATCTGCACCCTGCTGATCCTAAGCTTTCTCCTGGAGAGCAGCGCAGCTCTGCTCAATCTGCGAGCGCTTAAGCCGCATCCGCCCGAGGAATTCAGCGAAGACTACAGTGATGCCGAATACAGCCGCATGCTCGCCTATACCCGGCAGCGCACCCGTTACAGTCTCCTGCGCGACTCTGTTTTTCTCGTGCTGACCCTAGGCTTTCTTCTTGTTGGCGGCTTCAACCAAGTGGATCTCCTGGCCCGCAGCCCCGGCTTTGGCCCCATTGTCACCGGCCTGCTCTTCACCGCTGCACTGGCCCTACTGAGCACAGCCCTACAGCTGCCCTTTTCTATCTACTCCACCTTTGTCCTGGAGGCCCGTTTTGGCTTCAACACCACTACGGTGCGCACCTTTGTACTGGACCAACTGAAAGGGGCTCTGCTTGCCATCCTGCTGGGCGCGCCGCTCTTGGCCGCCATTCTGTGGTTTTTCCAGGAGACCGGCTCCCTGGCCTGGCTCTATGCCTGGATGGCGGTAACGCTTTTCATGCTGGTGGTACAACTCCTGGCCCCGGTCCTCATTCTGCCGCTTTTCAACCGTTTTACCCCACTTTCTGATGATGCCCTGCGTTCGGCTATTACCAGTTATGCCAATCGAGTCAATTTTGCCATGGAGGGGATCTACACCATGGATGGCTCCAGACGATCCACCAGAGCCAATGCCTTTTTCACCGGCTTTGGCCGCTTCCGCCGCATCGTCTTCTTCGATACCCTGCTCACCCAGCTTTCCCTTGGTGAAATCGTGGCTGTGCTGGCGCACGAAATGGGCCACTACAAGCTCAGGCACGTGCCCCTCATGCTGGTACTGGCTATTGCGCAAACCGGGATGATGCTCTTTATTCTTTCGTTTTTCCTGGGCAATGCGGGCCTTTTTGCCGCCTTTCAGATGGAATATATGTCGGTTTACGCAGCCTTGATTTTTTTCGGTTTTCTGTACAGCCCCCTGGCCACGCTTTTAGAGATAGCCATGAGCGCGCTTTCCCGCCGCCACGAATACCAGGCCGACCGTTTCGCGGTTACCAGCGGGGCAGCAGCCGACTTGATCAGCGGCCTGAAACGGCTTACCGTGAAAAATCTGGGCAACCTCACTCCGCACCCCCTAAGTGTAGCCCTGCACTATAGCCATCCGCCCATGCTGGCACGTATCCGCGCCCTGCGCCGTCTGGAGACGCAGCAAAGGCAAACCCTAGCAAACTGATGTCTTCCGCAAGCACTACCGCATCCCCTGCCCCAATACCGCCGGAGTTGGAACGGGCCTGGCTCTCCCAGCTGGCGCGTGAACATGCGCAAATCTGCCATGAACGCCGAATCAAGCTCTTGCCTCCGATTATCCGCCTGAGTAAGAGCACCAGCCGTCTCGGCGCCTGGTCTGGGGAAAAGCGTGAGATCAGTCTGAGCAGCGCCTTTATTGCCGGGCACGACTGGCCAGTGGTGCTGCAGGTATTCAAGCATGAAATAGCGCATCAGCTCTGTGAGGAACTGTGGCACGAGGCGCGCGCCGGTCATGGCGCGAGTTTCCGCAAAGCGTGCCAGCTTTTAGGAGTGGAGACGCCCTTTTGCAAGGCTGCGGTTGATCTGGCAGACGGGCTGCAAGGGGCGCTCTACCACCACAATGGGCAGCGCAGTACAGAAACACGACTGCACCAGCGCATCCGCAAGCTGCTGGCGCTTGCCAACTCAGACAACGAATACGAGGCTGGCCTGGCCCTTGCCCGTGCCCGTGCGCTGCTGGCCCACCACCGTCTCGATGCAGCCAACCTTTCCGGACAAAACTCCTTTAGCCACGAGAGCATCAATACCGGCCAGCAACTGATGCCCAGATACCGCAGTGCTATCTGCTCGCTTTTGCTAGAACATTTTGCGGTACGGGTGGTCATTGCCAATACCTATGATCAGCATCGCAATATCACGCTCAAAACCGTAGAATTGCTTGGCCGCAGCCAGGATGTGGCCATAGCGCGGCACTGCTACCTTTTTCTTGAGGAACGGCTGGCAACACTGTGGCGCACACAAGGACATCGCTTTACCGGGCTGGGACGGCAGGCCAGAAACAGCTATTTTCTTGGTCTGGTCGCAGGCTTTCGCGAGACCCTGACAAAAGAGGAAAAAAAGAGCCAAGAGCCTGTGCCCACTGCCCAGACCAAGGCACTCATGCTCAGTGAAGAGCAGCTCGACAACTTTGTAGATGAACGCTTCCCCAGACTGCGCCATCAACGGCGACAAAGGGTTAACGTTGCCAAGGGCCCCTATGCCGCAGCCTTGCAGGAAGGCCGCAAACTGAGCCTGTCTGCGCCGCTGACCAGTTCCTGTAACATGCCTGCGGCCCTTCCCAGCCCTGATCGCAAGGCCGGTACCTGATAGCTGCTGCCTGGTGTTTTCGTGTACAACCGCTCTGTCAGGTCTTCTTGACGCAGCATGCTCACTTTGGGTATACATACGTGGATAATTCCATTTCCATAGCAAGCCCTGTCTGTGTCGGCCTTGGTAAATGCTTACAGGACGTGCCATATGTACGCGCTCGTCGCATTTTCCTCGCCTCCTTGATATCATCTTGATCTGAAAATGGAATAACAGCCTGGCACAGCCGGGTTTTTTTATGAATACTTCGCCCGGGAGGGCTGCGAATTGAACTATACAATGGAACGCTGGACCGCCAGCAAATCAGCTGATCTCTACAGCATCAACGAATGGAGCAGCGGCTATTTCCATGTGGCTGACAATGGCGATGTCATGGTTCTGCCCGAACCCGGCGCGCTAAGCCGGGCAGTGAGCATTGCCGATGTGGCGGAAGGCATCCGCGCGCGCGGCTTTGATATGCCGGTGCTCCTGCGCATCGACAACATCCTTGATGCCCAGATCGCAAGCATCAACGAGACCTTTCGCGCTGCCATGGAGGAATTGGGCTACCAAGGCCGTTTCATGGGCGCCTACCCCATCAAGGTCAACCAGCAGCAACAGGTGGTGGAAAAGATTGCCGAATACGGCTCCCGCTATCACCACGGCCTGGAAGCGGGCTCTAAGGCGGAACTGATTGCGGCCATGGGTACCATGCTCGATCAGGAGGCGGTGCTCATCTGTAACGGCTACAAGGATGAAGAATTTATCGATCTTGGCCTCTACGCCACCAAGATGGGTTTTACCTGTGTACTGGTGGTGGAACTGCCCGATGAACTGCCGCTTATCCTGGAGCGTTCCAAGCAGCTCGACGCCAAACCCATTCTGGGTATCCGCATTAAGCTCTCCACCCAGGCGGGCGGCCATTGGGCAGACTCGGGCGGTGAACGTTCCTTCTTCGGGCTTAATACCAGCCAGATCATTGATGCGGTGGATCTGCTCAAGGAAGCAGACATGCTTGACTGCCTGAAAATGGTGCACTACCACCTGGGATCGCAGATTTCCAATATCCGCGAGATCCGTACCGCGGTCAATGAGGCATGCC
>CAZEIT010000054.1:0-8715 GCA_964512515.1 uncultured Desulfobulbus sp. | reverse complement strand
CCCCCATGTGTATTTGGATACGGTTGTCTTGATAGGATCAGTTGCCGCCCAATTACCTGCCCAGAGATATCAATTTGCCCTTGGAGCATGTTTGGCCTCTTTTCTCTTCTTTTTTTCGCTTGGCTATGGCGCCAGAGTCTTGTCTCCACTTTTTAAAAATCCCTTTGCGTGGAAGGTGCTGGATTTTTTGATTGGTCTTGTCATGTGGTATATCGCAGCAGGTTTGGTGCATACCTATCTTTCTACATGAATGCAGGTGCACAGGAAAGCCCATGACAAGGCGGCGGGAATATGACGGTGCAAGGATGTTGTTGGAAACGGGCAGAGGAATCAGTTGTTTGCAGAAGAGCTCGCTTGAGACTGTGGTTCCAGAAGAAAGCTGGCAATGGCCTCCAGCACACGGATATCTTTGATCATCCAGTCGTGCAGCAGTACTGGCAGTTTGCATTCCCTGCCCACCGGGATTACAGAGCTGGTAGCTGGGATGATCATCAGATCAAAGGGCGTCCATAGGGTAAGCAGGTCAATCTGGGCCAGGCTTGCAATATCCTGGTTCAATGCCTGCAAAAAAGTGCTGCCCGGCCGCATCTGCCTGCAGCCCTGGTTAGGAAGGAGCCAGGCCCAGGCGCTTCCGTGCTGGGGCACGGAAATGGCGATAAAGCGACGCACCCGCGCTAGTCCGCCTAGGCGCTGCAGATAGTAGCGGCTGATGAGCCCGCCCATGCTGAAACCCACCAGATCAAGCATATCCTCAGGCCCTGTATGTGCGTCAATAGAGTGTTTGAGCTGCTGCGCCAGTATTTCCAGGCCCTGTGCGCCTGAACTGGGGCGCAGGTCGGGTGCATGCGTGTACAGTCCGCGTTTTTCAAAATAGTGCGTCATTGGGGCAAAAATTTTGCCAGTATCAAAAATGCCATGCACGAACACCAGGGTGTGTTTCACGTTCAGCTCTCCTTATTCCACTTCCATAGTAAGGCCCTGTCTGTATCGCATTTGCCTCGCCTCCTTGATATCATTCTTGACCTGGAAATGGAATTACTCAATTGCAGAGACACAGGAACCGCCATGCCACCTTTTTTTCTTGTCCGTACACTGGGGATCGTACTGCTGTTTTGGGCCCATGCCGCCACGACTGCGGTCGCAAGCCCTGAACAACATCTGCAACAGCAGTGGACTTTAGGGCAGGCAGTGAGCCATGCCCTGGCCAATAATCCAGATAGCGAAGTGGCCCGGCAGCGCATTGGCCAGGCTCAGGCAGCGCTTGAACAGGCCAGGGCAAGCCTCTATCCGCATCTGTCTGTAAACGGCGGCTACACCCGCACCAATAACCCCATGTTATCTTTTGGCAATATCCTCAACCAGGGGCAGTTTTCCGAGGCGATTGATTTCAACAAGCCAGGCACCACGGATTCCATCTTTGGCCAGATCATGTTACGCTACCAGCTCTACAGTGGTGGTCGGGATCAGGCAACCCGCCTTGCCGCCAGGTATCAGCTTGAAGCCGCAGCCGCGCAGGAGCAGGTAAGCAGGGAGCAACTGAGCCTGGAGGTTGTCCGCGCCTTTCATATTATTTTGCAGGCCAAGGCCAATGCGGCTGCCCGCAAGGCTGCAGCGGTTTCCCTGCAAACGTCGCTTGATAAGGCCAGGGCCCGCTTCCAGGAAGGCACCCTGCTTAAGGAAGAGGTGCTCATGCTGGAGGTGGAGCAGGCAAGCAGCGAGGAAGCGCTAGTGCAGGCCAGGCACAGCGAACGTCTGGCCCGGCAGGCCATGGCTGTTCTTCTGGGGGAAATGCCCTCGGAACTGCAGCTTGTGGAGGATGATCAGGCTGGGCTGGCTGTACCGAAGGAGAAAATACCACTCCAGCGTCCGGAGCTGGCAGCCATGGAGCACGTGCTTGCCGCCCAGGAAGCTGTGCTTGGCCAGGTGAAAGCTGCCCGCTATCCCAGTGCGGACGCCTTTGCTTCCTATCAACTGGAGCAGGGCACGACCATGGATGAAGGTTCGGGTGATTCCTGGACAGCCGGGCTCCGTTTGACTCAGACCCTTTTTGATGGCAAGGTAAGCCGCGCGGCCCTTGCCCGGGAAGAGGCGCGTCTGGCTGAATTGCGCGCCCAGGCGCGCAAGCTCACGCTGGCGCTTGCGATGGAGACGGAGGAGGCCCGCTTGAACCTGGCGCAGGAGACGAAAAAACTGGCGGTTTCAGAGCGGCGCTTGCAGAGTGCCCTTGAAAGCACACGGTTGACCCGCCTTCGTTTCCAGGAAGGACTGTGCACCAGCAATGAGCTTATCGATGCAGAAAAGCGGCTGGCCGAAGCCGAATCGTCCCATGCCCTGGCCAGGCACGGCCTTCAGATCGCCATTGCCCAACTGCGGCGCAGCTATGGCCTGCCCCTGTTGGGATCCCACAAATCAGGAGGATAGCTCATGTTGTCACGCATGTTCCGGGCGTCTTGTTTCATCTATATCCTCTCTGTCTTCAGCCCGTTTGTGTTCTGCTTTTCTCCTTTTAGCCTGCAGGCTGGGGAGTCCAAATCAGCATCTGGGTCAGCCCTGGCAGTGCGGATCGCGCCGGTTCGCCTGGTGGAAGAGGGCACTGTTATCCGGGTGCCGGGCACGGTTGAGGCGGTGGAGCATAGCACTATTTCTGCCCGCATCAGCGCTGTCATTGTGGCTGTGCCGATAAAACTGGGCGACCGGGTGGGAAAAGGTCAGGTACTGGTTCGTTTACAGGCGGATGAGTTGAATGCGCGCGCCAGCCAGGCGCGGGCGCAGTTGGAGCAGGTACGCCGCAATCTTGCCCGTGAAACCAGGCTCTTAAGCCAGCAGGCGGCAACGGCCGAATCGGTGCGCAGTTTACGCGATGCCGAGCGTATTGCCGCAGCCAGCCTGCAGGAAGCAGAAGCCATGCTTGCCTATACCGTTATCACCGCTCCCTATGACGGGGTGGTGAGCAAGAAGATGGTCAATGTCGGCGATCTGGCTGCTCCAGGCATGGCCCTGCTTGAATTGGAAAACACCGCTGTTTTGCAGGTGCGGGCCCAGGCGCCGGAAGAAATCGCAGGCGCGCTGGCGCTAGAAACCACAGTGCCGGTGCTGCTGCCTGCAAGCGGGCAGCGTCTGGAAACGCGGTTAGTGGAGATAGCACCCGCCGCCAATCCGGCTGCACGCAGCGTTACCATCATCCTGGCCATGGCTGGTGCTGATAGCACCAGCCTTCGCAGCGGCCAGTATCTCCAGGTTTTGCTGCCTGGGACCGGCGGCAGCCAGCGCCTGGTTGTGCCTCGTGCTGCGGTCAGCAGCTCGGGGCAGATGGAGCGTGTTTTTGTGCTGGAAGCAGACCGTGCCCGTTTGCGCCTGGTGCGCACCGGTGCGCTTATAGGTAAAGACGGTGAAGAAATTGAAATAACAGGCGGGCTTGATGCAGGAGAGCTCTTGATCCTCAATCCTCCTGCGCAGCTCAGTCATGATCAGGCAGTGCAGGTACGGCCATGAAGGAAGACAAGGAGCGTCATTCCGGCATGGCTGGCTGGCTGGCCGCATCTTTTTCCAGCTCCAAGCTCTCCCTGCTTGGCCTGGTAGGCTCGCTCATGTTAGGCATGCTGGCCTTGGCCCTCTTGCCCCGCGAAGAAGAGCCGCAGATCAAGGTGCCGATGATCGATGTCTTTGTCTCCATGCCAGGGGCAAGCCCGGAGGAAATCGCCAACCGAGTGGCCATTCCCATGGAAAAGCTGCTCTACGAGCTGCCCGGCGTGGAATACATCTACTCCACCTCCATGCCTGGGCAGTGCCTGCTCATCGCCCGCTTTTATGTGGGCGTGGATCAGGAAAGCGCTATTGTCAACCTGAACCAGAAACTGCAGACCAATTTTGACCGCATTCCGCCAGGAGTTTCCCGGCCGCTGATCAAGCCACACAGTGTTGACGATGTGCCGGTCTTGGCCCTGACCTTTCACTCCAAAACCTACGATCATTTCATGCTGCGCCGCCTGGCCGCTCAGGTGGACGAGGCCATCAAGACTATCGTTGACGTGGCGGAAACAAAGCTGATCGGTGGCGCCAGACGCGAGTTGCGGGTGGAGATTGACCCGCTTGCCCTGGCAGCCAGGCAACTTACCCCGGCTGGTCTGGCGGCAAGTATCCGGGCAGCCAACCGGCAGGATGTAAGCGGCACCCTGCGCGCTGCCAACCAGGCCACTGTACTGGAGACCGGCCTGTTTCTTGGCTCCGCGGCAGAAGCGAGCAACCTGGTGGTAGGTGTGCACGAGGACAAACCCGTCTATCTGCGTGAGGTGGCGCGTATTGTGGATGGGCCTGAGGAGCCCTCCAACTACGTGCTTTTCGGTACAGACGGGGGTGAGTCCGAGGCGGCAGTGACCCTGTCTGTTGCCAAGCGGCCCGGCGCGAATGCGGTGGCCGTGGTGGAAACCGTGCTCGCCAAGGTGGAGACTCTGCGTGGCACGCTTATTCCACCGGAAATCGAGGTGAGCGTAACGCGCGATTATGGCGACACCGCAGCGGAAAAATCCAATGAATTGCTCTACCACATGGGTATAGCCGTGTTTGGAGTGGCTTTGCTGATCCTCTTTTTTCTGGGACGACGTGAGGCCTTCATCGTGCTTTTGGCCGTTCCCTCAACGCTCTCGCTCACCCTCCTGGTGTTCTACCTGTATGGCTACACGCTCAATCGCATCACTTTATTTGCGTTGATCTTTTCCATCGGCATTCTGGTGGATGACGCCATTGTGGTGGTGGAGAATATCGTTCGCCACCGGCATCTGCCTGGTAACGAGCGTATTCCCTTAAAAAAGCTGGCAGTGGAGGCGGTGATCGAGGTGGGCAACCCCACCATCCTCGCCACCTGGGCGGTTATTGCCGCCATTTTGCCCATGGCCTTTGTCGGCGGCCTGATGGGCCCCTACATGCGGCCCATACCCATTGGCTCTTCTGCGGCCATGCTTTTTTCCCTCATCATTGCCTTTACCATTATTCCCTGGGCAGCAGTGCATCTTCTGAGAAAGACCGCACCTAGCCATGTCACTGCTGATGGAGCCCATTTGCCGGATAAGGCGCCGGACGATATCTTCACCCGTTTCTATCACCGGGTCATGGACCCATTGCTGGCGCATGCGGCTTGGCGTTTGATCTTTTTCGCGGTGATTACGCTTTTGCTCGCTGGTTCTGCCTCCATGGTTTTTTTCGGCCTGGTCAAGGTGAAGATGCTGCCCTTTGACAACAAGTCGGAATTCCAGGTTATCCTGGATATGCCGGAGGGTTCACCCTTGGAGCAAACCACACGGGTGGCCATGGAAATGGCCGATAGCCTGCGTCACGAAGCCGAAGTGGTCAACTATCAAATTTATGCGGGCACTGCCTCACCCTATAACTTCAATGGCCTGGTGCGCCATTATTTTTTGCGTTCGGCCGAACACCTGGCCGATATTCAGGTGAACCTGTTGCCCAAGGGTGAGCGCAAGGCGCAGAGCCATGATATTGCCAAGCGGGTACGGCCGGCCTTGGCAGATATTGCCGAAAAGTACGGGGCAACAGTGGCTGTGGCTGAAGTGCCGCCTGGCCCGCCTGTGCTGCAGACCCTGGTAGCCGAGGTCTATGGCCCGGATGCAGAAACGCGTCTGAGTTTGGCAAAAAAAGTGAAGGCTATTTTTGCCGCCACCGATGGAGTGGTGGATATTGACTGGTACCAGGAAGAGCAGCGCAACAAGCAGGTGGTGCTGGTGGATACAGAAAAAGCCGCCCTGCATGGCATTACCGCTGAGGAAGTTTCCCAGGTTTTATCCATGGCGCTTTCCGGGCAAACCATTGATCTCTTCCATCAGCCCCGTGACAAGGAGAAAATTCCGCTGCGGCTCCAACTGGCCAAAACGGAGCGGACCAGGATCGACAGTCTGCTCAATTTGGAGTTACGCTCCGGTAACGGCTCTGGCACCCTGGTGCCCCTGCGCGAATTGGTGCGGGTGGAAGAGCGGCCACTTGAGCAACCCATCTACCGAAAAAACCTGAAACCGGTTCTGTACGTGACTGCTGATGTGGCAGGGGCTGCGGAAAGCCCGGTCTACCCGATTTTGCACATGAACACGGAACTGACCCGGCTCGATGCCGCTGATTTTGGCGGCAGTCCAGGCCCACTCAAGGTTTACAACCTCAAACAACCCTTTCTTGACAACGAACCGGCCATGAAGTGGGATGGCGAGTGGCACATTACGCTGGAGGTCTTTCGTGATCTGGGCCTTGCCTTCTGCGTGGTCATGGTGCTGATCTACGGGCTGATGGTGGGCTGGTTCAACAACTACCTCACTCCCCTGGTGGTGATGGCTGCCATTCCCTTTTCCCTGATTGGCATCCTGCCCGCCCACTGGGCTATGGGTGCCTTTTTCACCGCGACCTCCATGATCGGTTTTATGGCGGGCGCGGGCATCGTGGTGCGCAACTCCATTATCCTGGTGGATTTCATCGAATTGCGTCGCAGCCACGGTCTGCCTTTGGCTTCAGCCGTGGTGGAGGCGGGTGCGGTGCGCTTCCGCCCCATGCTCCTGACCGCTCTGGCTCTGGTAGTTGGTGCAGCGGTCATCCTGGCGGATCCCATCTTTCAGGGCCTGGCCATTTCCTTGATGTTTGGTGAAATTGCCTCGCTTTTGATCAGCCGCATGGCTGTACCGGTGCTGTATTTCATGCTGAAGCAGCATGAAGAGGCTCATTGAGGGTGAAACAGCGGTTTTTGTATCGGCCAGGAGGTTTGTGATCGTTGTTTTCCGTTCCCAGACCCACGCCGATACAGATAGCACTTTGCTATGGAAATGAAATGAGTCCTTATGCCCCTACAGGGAGGCGAAGGAGGGAAGGCTGCGCAACTGGCATGGAGCACGTTTTTTGGGGCTTTTATCTGGTTCCAGCTTGTCCCCTTGGAGAAAGTTAGGTACGCTGCCTCGCTCGCGCGCCGAAGAAAACGGCGTACCAGCACCGGGTAAAACATATCTGTGCGTCTTTAAGTGCAATCAATGTGAAGCAGTGTGTCGGCGACGGGGAGTCATCTTGATATGCAGTGGTCCATCAGGGGCATAAAGCCCCTTTTTTTTGTTGTATGTACGTTTGTCTTTTTTTTGTCCATTAAGCTGGTCATCTCCTACACGATCAGCTCCAGCTTTTTGCGGATCATTATTGATGCCCAGTTTGAGCAGCCGGAAAGGGTGCAGATCTATTATGCAGCCCATCCATCGTTCAGCGAGAAGCAATCCAAAAAAACGATGGAGTATTCCGGCGGGCTGCGACAAGTAAGGACAGTGGATATCAATAACCATGTAGCAAGACAATTTCGCATTGATTTAGGCGATAGCCCTGGAACCGTGCGCCTGTACAGCCTGCGCCTCACTAGCTTTTTCTTTCCGGAGATGCATTTTTCCGCCCGACAAATAGTCGACCGCTTCATTCCTGGCCCGGGCGTGAGCATGCAACTGAAGGGCGAATATCTGGAGGTGCAAAGCATAAGTGCAGACCCCTATATTCAGGTACGGGACGGTTTGCAGCACCACGGGTTTTTCCTCTCCTGGGCTTTGCCGCTGTTGGTAACTCTGTGCTTCTACCTCTTTCTTTCTTCCTTCTCCCCAAGAGATTTTCCCGCTACAGCCGATTTGCAGCAGAAGCAGTCTTCAGCAGGACTGCACTTTGCAGCCCTGGATGGCATCCGCGGTTTTGCTGCATTTTGCGTACTGGCAGAACATGTTGGCATATTGGCAGGTGGTATAGGCGCCTTGGGTGTGCACCTCTTCTTTGCCTTGAGTGGTTTTCTTCTGGCCATTCCCTTTACCCGCCAGCCAAACCGTGCGCTTTCATTGTCCTATATGCGCGCCTACATGCTCAGGCGCTTAAAGCGCATCATCCCCATGTACTATGCCGTGGTCACGGTCTTGTATCTTTTCAGGAACAAGAATCCGGATGTAGTCCGGCATTATCTCTTTATGCAGGGAGATGCATATCTTTGGACAGTACCGCAGGAGATGTTTTTCTATATACTACTACCAGTAATTGTTGCGTTATTTTACGTGCTTGTGCATATCCACAAGTGGGTGGCTGTCCTTATGCTTATAATCGGCATTGTTGTGGCAACAGAATTGTCACATAGTGGTTATATTACTTTGTATGGTCTTGGAGAGCATCGACCAGTATTGGTTGGGATATTTTTAAGTGGAATGTTTTTTTCTTACTTGCATCATTATGTCCAGCAACAATCGCTCTGGCATAAGCAGCCAGGACATATATGCCGTCGTATCCTTGGTATTACAGGTATAGTAACTTTATCCTTTCTGGTAGTGGTGGCATCCAGGAAGATTCCATATTTGCATCCCCTGGATATATACCATAATTACGGTTACAGTGGTTTTCTTGCCGCCTTTATCATCTTTACTGCGGTTACAGCGCAACAGTCATTGCTGGCCCGACTCATGGCCACGATCCCGTTGCGTGCAGTGGGGATCGTAGGCTTTAGTTTTTATCTGCTGCATCCGACCTTTATCGTCTTCTGCAATGAAGTTACCAGATATTATTTCAATCTAGATTTGAGCCCGATAGTGCGTTTTTTTCTGGTCGGCGCGGTCGCTTACTGCTTTGCATCCTTCACCTATTCCTACATCGAGCGACCATTCATGAAATAAAGGCTGTTCAGGCTGTGAGCCGGCGCAGGGCTTCCTGGTAACGTTCGCTAGT